>JAEWBD010000457.1 GCA_023391315.1 Bacteroidota bacterium
CCCCAGGCCCGCATGCTGTTTGGCCCGCCGGCAATAAACTGTTTATAAAAAGGCAGGGTTATGCCCAGGCTTTGCGAAACATGGTAATTATATCCTACACCTGCAAAAGCACGTGTGGCCAAAACAGTTCTGTGCAGGCTGATCGTTTTACGGTATTCTGCCTCGGCTTTTACAAATTGGTATATCCTGTCATTTATTTTATATAACCAGGGTATGCTCAGCTCGCTTGAAAAGCGCACATAATTGGTAACATTTGTTTTGCCCGGATAGGTAATAATGAGGCTGCCCCGGGTGCTGATTACTTTTCCCGTATTGAAAGAGTTGCGCAAAAAAGGGTTTTGTTCAAAAGCTTCTACCAGCCTGGGCAAAGTGTCTAAAGAATATAATTCAATATTAGGAAAACGGGTCTGCCATACTTTGTTCCGCTTTTTCCAGTCATAACCATAATCAGCTACGAATGAGCGCAAACGGAAGTAATCCCGCCTGTCGGCATAAGAGGCATTGGCGCTTATAACCGTGCGGCCAAAATCGAACCGGCCCGGCCGTTTTATTTTAAAAGGAATAAATGCCCTGGGAAAACTATAGGTTTGGCCAAGTGAAATTTGAAATGCCTGGAAAAGCGAATTGTTTTGTATCTGGCTTTGATTAAGGCTCAGTTCAACGCCGTTCACGAAACTGGTGGACGATTGCACCGCGTTGCGCCAAACATTCCTGTTGCGATAGGTGATATTTAGTGCCAGGCCAAAAAAGTTGGACGAAGTCAATACATCACCGGTATTACGGCTGGCTTCAAGGTTATAGCTTATATTTTGTTTTCTGTCGGGGTATAAAAAATAATATATATCAAGTGAATCGCCCCTTATAATAGTTCTTGTATCCACCTGCTTCCATGCGCCAATCTGGTTTAGGGTATTTACCGTTTTGTAAAACAGGTTATCGTTATACATGCGCTCGGAGCGAAGGAAATTAAGCTGCCGGAACATTTTTGGCTTGAATGAGCCACGCCTGTAATAAACCGAATAATTGCTGAAATCCTGTACGTGGAAATTTTGCGTATGATTTAAAATGGTATCGGGTAATTCGGTTATATAAGTCTCGGGAAAATAATAAATCCTGCCAGTATAAAACCTTTTGAGAAAGGAAGTATCCTTGTTTGAGTTGGTAGTATCTGCCAGCCGGCGCTGTTGTATGGTAACGGTGGCTGTTGGGTTTTCAAGTTTTTTTTGCTGCGCCTGCTCAATTATATGCATCTGTTCAAAAGGGTCAACGGTTAGGTTAAGCAGAGAAATGTTCC
Organism: Bacteroidota bacterium; assembly: GCA_023391315.1. Taxonomy (GTDB): domain Bacteria; phylum Bacteroidota; class Bacteroidia; order Chitinophagales; family Chitinophagaceae; genus Parafilimonas. The sequence goes on from JAEWBD010000457.1 coordinate 1,295, forward strand.
CTGTATCAACCAGGGCTGCCAGGTTATTACGTTGTAACAAAAAATAGCCCCTGTTTCTGTATACATTTACTAAACGATCTAATTCAGCTCCCAAAACTTCTTTTGAATAAGGTGTTTTGCCCGGCTCTATCTTGCTTGCTTTTACTGTGTTTTTGGCAATACGCTGCAACGTTGCATCCTGAAGGTCGTATCCAAACGAATCTATAATTACCCGCTTGCCAACATTAATATTCATTTCTACTGTGGTGCGGTACTGAGGCGGCTTTTTGCCTTTATACACGGTATCTATATGAAAGGTATCAGTGATGGCTGTGTTGAAATAGCCCTGTGAAAACAGGAAGCTGTTCATAAAATCATGCGTGGTGTTTATAGAAGCGGAATCAAACACGGGCGGGTTTCTCAGAATATAACGGTAGCCAAGTTTCTGAACCCGTCTTGCATATAAACTGTCAGCCCAATAACTTACCAGGTTTTCTTGCAGCCGGGTTTCTTCTTCTCCGCTTATCTTGCCTTCTATATTTATTTTATTGTTGTATACGAAAGGTGTGTCAACAGGATAATTTTTTACTTTAACCCGGTTAATGGCAAACAGAAACTTTTCTTCGGTACAGGACTGCAATAAAAAAATAAAGGCTAAAAAAAATAAGGTATTTATAATCTTTGTTCTACTCAAAATCATATTTAAATGCTCAGCAGGAATGAGGCCAAATATATCCAAAGTTTAGGCCATAAAAAAAACCGTGATAATGAAGGTTGCTTTGTGGCCGAGGGTGTAAAGGTCGTTGATGAATTAATACAGGCAGGATTTAGGATACGAAAAATTTATGCGCTTAAAAGCTGGGCAGTTGATAACGGCAATATAAAAGATGTTACAGAAGTTGATAATACGGACTTAAAAAGAATATCCAACTTTGAAACACCAAATAAGGTTATTGCGGTTTTTGAAAAAAGAAAGATTTCTCCAAACCCTGGCTTCAATAATAAAATAACGCTTGTGCTCGATGGCATACAGGATCCCGGTAACCTTGGAACTATCATCAGAACGGCAGATTGGTTTGGTATTGAAAACATCATAGCATCGCCGGACACTGCAGATATATATAACGCAAAGGTTGTGCAGTCAACCATGGGGAGTATTGCCCGCGTAAATATGATTTATACTGATTTAGATGAATTCCTGTTATCTAATAAAATACCGGTTTATGGCGCTATGCTTGACGGAGAACCGGTTTCAGCCATCCAAAAAACAGGTGAATGCCTTGTGATAATTGGCAACGAGGGAAAAGGTATCAGGGAAAATATTCAGCCTTATATTCAAAAGAAAATATCTATTCCAAAAATTGGTAATGCAGAATCGCTGAATGCTGCCGTGGCTGCGGGCATTATTTTGTACTCGTTAAAGACTAAGATTTAAGAAGCCTGATATTCACGAAGCCCGGGAGTTTACATGCTAACTGCGTATTAACTAATGAACATGTAATCCCGTGAACTTTTGAACTTTGCTACGCTGTACCCATTTGTTTCAGGAAAGAAACATGCGACATAACTGCCTGGTACATGCGCGGATATTCAACATAAGTAACATTATATTCCCGGCAGGCCTGTTTTATTATTTTGCTGATGGCAGGATAATGAACATGTGATATTTTAGGAAATAAATGGTGCTCAATCTGGAAATTCAGGCCGCCTACCAGCCAGGAAATAACCGGGTTTCTTGTTGCAAAATTAGCGGTTGTTTTTAGCTGGTGAATGGCCCATTCGTCATCCATTTTGCCTGAAGCTTCGTTTGGCATTGGAAATTGCGTGTGCTCCACCGTATGCGCTAATTGAAATACAATGCTTAAAATAAAACCCGCTACCAATGTCATTATTAAATAACCAATAATGGTATCGCCAACGCCCACCGTAATCATGGGAATAACAATAAAAACTGCGAGACTTACTACTTTATACAGCCAGAAATAGAAATGATCGCTTGCCGTCATTTTCTTTAAAGGCATATCGCCGATTTTACGGGTGAAATATTTTTTATAGTCAGAAAAGAATATCCAGTATATATATAGCCAGCAATAAAAAAACCAGAAATACCAATGCTGGAAACGATGAAATTTATATTTCTTCTGGGTTGAGGCCATTCTTAAAAAAGGTTTTGCGTCAATATCATCATCCACGCCATCAATGTTTGTATAAGCATGGTGAATAATATTATGTTTAACATTCCACATAAAATGGCTTCCGCCTAAAAAGCCAAGCGTTACAGCAGCCATTTTATTTAAAACAGGGCTTTTGCTGAAACTGCCGTGAGCGCCATCGTGCATAATATTAAAACCTATTGATGCAACAGCGCCGCCAAGCAATATGCATTCAGCTATAGCCCACAATGTTGAAGGCGTAAAGAAAACCAGGTGTATATATAATAAGATAAGTGCCGAAACTAAAATAATGGCTTTGGTCCAAAGGGCATAATTGCCTGCAGTTGATTTGCCGGTTGTTTCAAAATAATTAGCAATACGTTTTTTTAATTCAGCATGAAAGGATGGTTTTAGCTGTGCAAATTTTGGAGTAACACTCATGAGAAAACAGGCTTTTAAAAATTGAATTGCAAAAATAGTAAACTTAAGGGTTAAGATTTATGCAATATTGTCATTTAATCTGTAGCTTTTAGTTAATATAAGCGCAGAGAAAGAACCTATGCAGGTTTGCCCGATTTAAGGGAAGATTCCCTGATAATAAGTTCTGATTTTATTACTACGGTGTTGGTAAGGTTTATATTCCATAAACCTTTTAAATGATTAATGAGGCTTTGTGCCGCAACCTGCCCCATTTCAAAACCGGGATAATTTATGGTGGTGAGTTTAGGGCTTACAACTTTGCCTATACTATCGTTATTAAAACCAACGATGGCAATATCTTCCGGCACACGCACGCCTGCATCTTTCAATATCTGCATTATTACGGCTGCACAAAAATCATTGGTAATAAAGAGGCCGTCGGGCAAAGTTTTCATTGACAGGATATGTTTTGCCGAACGGGTGGCATCCTGTTCTTTAAAACCGTCAATTATCACCAGCTTTTCATCGAATTTCAATTTATTGTCAAGCAAAGCCTGTTTGTAGCCCCTCATTCTTTCGGCATACACATTTCTTTTAAGACTGGATGTAACATGCGCAATACGCCTGCAACCTTGCTGTATAAGATGGCTGGTGGCATCGTAGCCCGCCTGGAAATTATTAATAATAACTTTAGTGCTCTCGCTGTTTTCGAAAACGCGGTCGAAGAAAACAACGGGTATATTCTTACTTTGAAACTGATTAAAATGAGAAATGTCTTCTGTGTCGAATGATAGGGAGGCTATAATACCGTCAACCCGTTTATGAAAAAGGTTGCGGGCATTTGCTATTTCGAGTGCAGCATTTTCTGCCGAGTGCACAATTATAAGATTGTACTTAGCTTCTGATGCAATTTTTTCTATGCCAGCAAGCACAGAGGTAATAAAATAGCTGTTTAATTCGTGAAGAATCACGCCTATTGTATTTGTTTTTTGCAGACGCAGGCTGCTGGCGAAGGTATTATGGCGGTAGCCTAATTTTTCGGCCAAAGCATTTACGCGTTTACGGGTAGAAGTGCTGATGGAGGGGCTGTTATTGAGCGCACGGCTTACCGTAGCCGGAGATACACCTAATTGTTTGGCAATATCGTAAATGGTAATTTCCTTTTCTGGTTTCACCCTGTATTATAAATTATTTTTTGAATCTAAAACTTTTTAAAGCAGGCAGTTAACCGCTATTTCAAAACAAATATCTTTGAAATAGCTGAAAGCGTTTAAAAATTAACCAAAGCATTTTTAAAAACAGGCTAAGATTTAATGAATACGTTTTATTTTCTAAATAACTTATCCACGGATTTTATTATGTTTCTAAAACGTGCAGCATAATCTTTTGAAAACCTGGAAAGCCATTTCAATGTTCTTTTTTTAATTACATACGTATAATAAGGTGGTTTTTCAACTTCTACCGGGTTAAATAATTCTTTAAACCTTACTAAACTATTGCTGCCGCCATGACTTATATTATAGTATGCTTTATTATCATTGTAAAAGCCATCCTGCATGGCAAAAAAATGCAGTTTGGCAGGAGGAGATTCGTTTGGATGATAGTTTGTTACCCTCAATGCGCTTGTGAAGTGGTAGAACGACTGGCTGTCTTTTACAATAAAAATTGCATTTACAAGTTCGTTATCCAAATAAGCCGTGTACCAGTCGCATAAATTATATTTCCTTCCTTCTTTGTGAATAGCCTCATATATTTTAAAAGGTAAAAAACCATAACCTTTACTGTCTGATACTTCATTAAAAAGGTTCTTTATATCAACTAATTCCTTTTCACCGGCTTTTTTATATTCAAAACCAACCCTTCCGGCCAAAACAATTTTGCGCCGGCATTGCATTTTAAAACCGGCAAGCAATTCCTTTTCGGACTTATTATAAATGTTTAATTCACTATCGTCTTTTACATGGTAAGGAAAATAAACTTTCTTTTCAAAGTCCTTATCTGTTTCTATAATGCTTATGGCAGGGGAATTAATAGGCGGCCTTATTTGCAAATGCGTATAACCAGATTTTGTTGCAAATTTTTTCAGGTTATTTATTATGGCGCCAACATCTGCCTCAGTTGTTAATAATACAGGCCCGCCCTCAATAATACCCATTTTAGCCGGGTATAAGCCAATCTCGATGATGGCTGCATAAGCCACATCCTGATCTTGATGAACATATTTTATAAACCGGCTTTTTGATAAAAATGAATTGTATTCATTTGCGATGTAATAGGGAAATTGATTAAAAACTGCATCTACATTTTTTAGTTTTTCATTCCAAAGCACAGTTTCCCTCTTTGATATGGGTACCCAGGACATTGATTAAATACAAGAGTTGTGATTAAACATTTGTAACATAATAATTGAAAATAAAAAAACTTAAGTTTATTTAGCGAAAAAATTTCTAACACTCAATCGTCGTCCGCAGATAACTTAAGCTTATGACCTTTGCAATCTTTGTTTATTACGTTCTTTTAGCTGTTATTGCAGCAGGAAGTTATTTTTACAGGCGTACTTACAATAAACTTACAGAAAAGAATATCCGGCTTGAGCGTAAAAATAATAAAATAGAGTTAGAATCAAAGGCTTTTAGCAGCCAAATGAATCCGCATTTTATTTATAATTCACTAAGCGCAGCCCAGTACCTGATAATGATAAATGAGAATAAAAAGGCATTTGACTATTTATCAGATTTTTCTTTGTTATTAAGACAGATGTTTGAAAATGCCAAGAAGCCTGAAGTATCGCTGGCCGATGAAATAACTTTTATAAAAAGATATATAGAGCTGGAACGGCTGCGCTTTAATGAAAGCTTCGATTATAATATTAATCTTAACAACGTTTCCGAACCTAAAAATATTTATATACCAACCATGATGATCCAGCCGCTTGTTGAAAATGCAGTGCGGCATGGCCTGGCGCCAAAAAAGCATAATGGTTTTCTGCATATTGATTTCTATTTCGATAAACTTTTAATCATCAAAATTGATGACAACGGCCTTGGTTTAAAGCAAGACTTTCAGAGTAATCCGAATTATGAAAGGTCAGCACTTAAAATTCTTAATGAGCGCATTAAGATGATGAATGAAACCTCAGCAACAAAAGCTTATATTGGTTTTGTAGATAAAAAAGCAAATGAGGGAGAAGGCCTTTTGGTGGAATTAGGCCTGCCTGTTCAAAATATTTAGTATGATTTTGCATTCACTTAAGAAAAAATTGTTATAATTGCTTTCTATGAGAAACGTTAGAGTTGCTATTTTGGATGACGAAATGTCCAATATCGAAATACTTAAACGCGTTGTATTAAGCTGCGAAAATGTAGAAGTTGTCTGGATTGCAGACAACCTGGATGATGCATTGGTAAACATTGAGAAAGAAAAGGTGGATGTAATTTTTATGGATATACAGATGCCACCTTATACTTCTTTTGAACTATTGCCCAAAATCCCGAAAATTGATTTTGAAATAGTTTTTGTAACTGCTTACCAGGAATATGCCATACGTGCCTTAAAAATGGCCGCTATGGATTATATCTTAAAACCCATAAAATCATCTGATATAATTGCCGCCATAGAAAAAGTAAGGAATAAACAAAATAAATACGGTGAAATAAGCGGCCTTATAAAAAATTATTTTACGAACTCACCCGAAAATTTTTCAAAGATTGTAGTGCATGTAGCCGATGGGTACGATATAGTTGACATTAGCAAAATCATGTACATAGAAGCTTTGGATAGTTATTCCAAGCTAAAACTTACCGGTAATATAAGTTATGTGGCTTCAAAATCTTTAAAAGACTTTGAAGAATTGCTTACGGAAAAAGGTTTTTACCGTGTGCACAAATCTTATCTTATCAATATAAGGCATATGATAAAAATTGTTAAAGGCGTTGGCGCATCTATTATTATGACCGACGGCGCATCTGTGCCCATTTCTGCACGCAAAAAAGATGTTTTCTTCGAAGAACTTAAAGGCGTTATTTCTTTCTGATTGTATAATTAGAGCAGTGTTACGAACTTGCCTTAACGATTTGCGCCACTCATCCACGCTATTTTACATACACTTCAATCGTACCATTTGTTGGCCTTCTGGGAGCAAGAAAGCTATCTGTTTTTTTATAATATACCTGCAGCGAATCCCTTATTCTGAAAGGAAAGAAATTATTAAGTGATGGGATATATTCAAACAGAACAACATCATATTGTTTGTTTTTAATTTTATCACAATAATCATCGCATTGTTTATTGAACATGCAAACGCCAAGATGATCCCACAGCGGGTGATCTTCCCCCGTTTCAAGCTTATAACCAAACTCATAATCCAGCGGCGTTAATTCGGTCATATTTAAAACAGATGCATTATTATTTTTTAATGCATCCATTTTTTTCAATCGCTGTATGCCTGCAATAGTGGAAGGCGGCAAATATATTTTTTGAAATGATTTGAGCGAATCTATCGTTGTCCATGTGCTTTCATCTTCATAATAATTAGAATCAAGGTTAAGCATGTAAGTGTACCGGTTGATTACATTTTCGGCAGATGGTGAATTACTTTTTTGAACTGTTTCTGAAGGAAAAATGCGCATGACAATCCTGTTAATATATTGCCAGTAACCTGCCGACCACCAAAACAGAATCAATACCACCAAACCTGCGAAATAAGAAAAGCGATTAAAGTTAATTAAGGTAATGCCAGACAAACCTGTAATAATATAGGCCAGCGCAAAGCTGTGAAAGAATATATTATTATCGGGCGGCGTATAACTTGTTACACCAAAAATTAATGCTTCGGCTAAAATGCCCAGCGTAAGCAGCAGGAAAATCATTTCATTCCTGTCAGTTAAAAAGCTGCGGTTATTTTTTATTTTGAATGCAACGATAATGGCGATTAACAGTAAATAAAATTTAATCCATTGTGAAGCGCCAAAAAGTTCACCCAGTATATCAGAAATAGAAATTCTTGCTGTGTGTGGCGGCTGGCCATGATTAAACCAATAACCAAAACTGTATTGTGTAAAAGGTAAAATTACCAGCACAGCGATGATTATGTAAAGCAGAAAAAAAAGAAAAAAGTCTTTCCATTTTTTCGTTATGACGGCATTATACAAAACAAGCGCCGCCGCAACGGCAAATCCTAAAAAACCGCCATCCTGTTTGGTGAAAAACGACACAAAAAGGAAAAAGCAGCTTAAGAATAAAAAAATGTATTTCTTTTTAGTTTCGCTATTTAAAAAGCCTAATAAAAAATTCAGTCCCACGATCTGCCAGATGATAACAGAGTTATTGTACCACGGCCAAAAATTAGGAAGTATATAAGAAAGGCAGAAAACAATAATTACGGCAATTCTTACGCCATCTGAGAGGTTTAATTTTTTTAATATCCCTCTGAAAGACAGGGCACATATAAAATTTAAAAATACCTGCGCTTTTACCAGTGAAATGAGATAAGGGCCAAAAATTTTAAAGAAAATGGCAGGCACCACCCAATATCCAAACCCCATAGGCAATCCAAAATCACGGTACGGAACCTGGCCGAGATATAACCTGTAAGCGCCTTCCCAGGACAGAAAAATGTTTACCCTGTAGGGAAAACTCATAAAAAGCGGAACGCAGCAAAAGATAATAATGATAAATAAATCTGAATTTCTGAGCCAGTTGTTTTGGGAGATAGAAAGATTGGATTTCATTTCATTATAAAATTATAGAAACAGTTTGAATGTCGTTTAACGTTAAAAATAACACGCATATAGGATAAAACGGAATATTCACTTAAAAGCAAAATAAAATTTTTTATACTGTTCTAATTTAGTCCCCGATATTAAAAAAAAATAGCCGATATGAACTTTACATCGCGTACCCCCGAAGAGCTGAAAGCATTTGCATTGCAATATAAAGATGCGTATGCAACAGCAGATCCATTTCCCAGTATTTACTTTGACAACTTCTTTAATGAAGATGTTTTAAAGAAAGTGTTGGGGGAATTTCCTGATATGTCGAAGAATGCAGATTTTAAATATAATGATGCCAATCAGATAAAACTTGCATCAAAAGGCGAGTACAGATTTGGTGAAACCACAAGAGAGTTCATGCATTATTTAAATTCCCAGCCCTTCCTGGAATTTTTGTCTGCCCTTACCGGAATTGAAAATTTAATCCCCGATCCATTTTTTGATGGCGGCGGCTGTCACCAGATTCAACCGGGCGGCATGCTTAAAATACATGCAGACTTCAACAAGCATCCAAGAACAAAGCTTGACAGAAGGCTGAATGTGTTAGTATATTTAAATGAAGATTGGAAAGAAGAATATGGCGGCCAGTTTGAATTGTGGGACCTTGATATGAAGGAATGCCGCAAATCAATCCTGCCCATATTTAACAGGATGGCAATGTTTTCAACCACCAGCACCTCATGGCATGGTAATCCAAATGTGGTAAAATGCCCCGAAGGCAGGTCAAGAAAATCACTTGCTTTATATTATTATACAAATGGAAGGCCGGTAGAAGAAACCGCTGTTAGCGATGCTGACCATAATACCATTTTTAAATACAGAAAAGAAGATAAAAAAGCCCGTGTAATGACCTCTTTAAAAGAAGCCATTAAGTTGTTTACACCACCTATTTTATTACAGGGGTTAAATAAATCAAAAAACTAACTCTTTTAATTAAATGCGAGTTTTATATCCGGAGGCCACTGAGAAAAAAATCTCAAACCTTCTTACCCTGAAAGGAAAAGACATAGTTATTGTTGGCTTACAACCATGGTATTACCATGTGGGAAGCAACTGTAAAGACATTGCTTCAAGGCTTGCCGAGCATAACAGGGTTTTATATGTGAATAAGCCATTGAACCGCAAAACCTGGGTTTCAAAAACCAAAGATGAAGGCGTTCAGCTGCATTACGACCTTGTTAAGGAACACGGCAATAAAGTAGAAAAGATCAGGAAGAATATGTGGCAGTTTTTCCCGGCATCAGTTATAGAATCTATTAACTGGCTGCCATCCACATCCGTTTTTAAAAAGGTGAACTATCTTAATAACAAGCGTTTTGCCAAGGATATAGAAAGCGCAATTAAAGAACTCGGTTTTAAAGATATAATCCTCTTTAACGATAATGATATTTTTAATGGCTACTACCTTAAAGAGTTGTTATCACCTTCTTTATATGTTTATTACTGCCGCGATTATTTAAGAGGTTATGATTACTGGAAAAAACATTGTGATACGTTAGAACCCGAACTTATTGAAAAATCAGATGTAGTTGTTACCAATTCAGAATATTACGCTAATTACTGTAGCGGTTACAATGCATCTTCCTACTATATTGGGCAAGGCTGCAATACCAGGCTTTTTAATGCAGATGCTGCGTATGAAATGCCCGTTGATTTGAAGAATATTCCGTACCCTATCATAGGTTATACCGGTGTTCTTGATATTGAGAGGCTTGACGAGAATATTATTGCGGCCATTGCCCAACGATATACCAATGCAAATATTGTTTTGGTGGGGCCGGAGCAGGAAAATTTTGTAAAATCTAGCCTGCACAACTACAGCAATATCCATTTCCTGGGAAGAAAGAATTTGCAGGAATTACCGGCTTATGTAAAGGCCTTTGATGTTTGCATTAACCCACAAATTAAGAATGAAATCACTAAAGGAAATTACCCTTTAAAAATTGATGAATATCTCTCCATGGGTAAGCCTGTTGTGGCAACGCGAACAGAAGCCATGCGCATGTTTGAGCCATTTACTTACCTTTCAGATTCACCTGCCGAATTTGCTGATCTTATTGAAAAAGCGCTTACAGAAGACAGCAATAAATTAAGAACTGAAAGAATTGTTTTCGCGGGATCGCATACGTGGGAAAAATCCGTAGAAAAATTAAGCGCTATCATTAATAAATACTTAAGCTAATTATAATGGTTACGTCAGGTTCAATAGCAAATACTAAATCTATCTCACATTATTTAAGCTTGATTCGTCCAAAGCACTGGATTAAGAACTCTTTTATTTTTCTTCCATTATTTTTTTCGGGCGAAGTATTCAATGTTCAAAAACTGCTGTTGTGTTTTGCAGGGTTTATTGCCTTCTCCTTTATTGCCAGCGCGGTGTATGTAATTAATGATTACATGGATATTGAGGCCGATAAAAAGCACCCGGTAAAATGCACAAGACCGCTGGCTTCCGGCGCCGTATCTAAAAAAGCAGCTATTGCGTTATTCATAAGTTGCGTAGTGCTGGGCATAGCAATAGCAGCACTTGTAAAAGACAAATTCCTGTTTGTTTTAATGCTGTATTTTATAATGAACCTCGGTTACTCCCTGGGTCTTAAAAATATTTCAGTGCTTGATATAGTATTGGTGGCAATGGGTTTCGTATTGAGAATTAAAGCAGGCGGCGTAATTGCAGTAATCGGTATATCACAATGGTTAATGATAATGGTATTTTTACTTGCCATGTTTATGGCCATTGCAAAACGCAGGGATGATGTGCTAATTAAACTTGATTCAGGGCTTGACATGCGCAAAGCTATTAAAGGCTATAATCTCGAATTTTTAAATGCCATGCTTTCATTGTTTACAGGCATCATTATCATAGCGTATATCATGTACACTATTTCACCCGAAGTAATGCAGCACTGGAACACCTACAGGCTTTATTATACATCTTTATTTGTGATTGTTGGGCTGATGCGTTACCTGCAAATAACATTTATTGAAAAAGACAGCGGCTCGCCAACAGACCTGTTGTATAAAGACAAATTTCTGCAGATAACACTTGTGTTATGGATTGTAAGTTTTTACCTGATAATTTATTTACCCGACATCTCAATATTTAAGTAATGGCGCAAAAGAACATAGCAAACTGGGGAAATTATCCTGTTGTGGAAAGCAATGAACACAGCTTTAGTTTTGATGAGCAGTTGGAACAACTGGTAGAGAAAAGCGATCAATTTATTCCGCGTGGAAATGGCCGTTGTTATGGTGATGCTTCATTGGCAAAGGAAACAATCAGCACTTTAAAATATGATAAGGTACTTTCTTTTGATACAGTAAATGGTATATTGGAATGCCAGAGCGGGCTTACATTAGATAAAATATTGGAAATAGTTGTTCCCAAAGGCTGGTTTCTGCCCGTAACGCCAGGCACAAAATTCATTACCGTTGGCGGTGCTGTGGGCAGCGATGTGCATGGGAAAAACCATCATGTTGACGGTTCTTTTTCAAATCATATAGTTGAAATGCAGTTAATACTGGCCGATAGTTCAACTATTGTTTGCTCTCCTGAAAAAAATACAGATCTTTTTGAAGCTACCTGCGGCGGCATGGGTTTAACAGGTTTAATAACAAAGGTTAAATTCAGGCTGAAGAAGATTGAAACATCTTACATAAAACAAAAACAAATAAAGGCTGAAAGCCTTGATGATATTATTCGTTTGTTTGAAGAATATAAGCATTATACTTATTCTGTGGCCTGGATTGATTGTTTAAAGAAAGGAGAACACTTTGGCAGAAGTATTCTTATTTTGGGTGAGCATGCAAAACTGGAAGACCTGCCTGAAAAATTAAAATCGGATCCATTAAAACTTCCTGCAAAAAAAAGCATCCCCTTTCCCATCAATCTTCCTTCATGGGTACTGAACAGCCTTACTGTAAAGCTTTTCAATTTTTTATACTACGGTAAAAATTTTAAGAAAGAAATTAATAATGTAGTTAGCTATGAACCTTTCTTTTACCCGCTCGATGCCATATTGAACTGGAACCGCGGTTATGGAAAAAAAGGTTTTGTGCAATACCAGTTTGTGCTGCCGCTTGAAGCAAAGCAGGGCCTGGTAGAAATATTGCAGCGCATCAGTAATAAAGGATTGGGTTCTTTTCTTGCCGTGTTAAAAGTATTTGGCCGGCAGGACAGTATAATCTCATTTCCAAAGGAAGGTTATACGCTGGCGCTTGATTTTCCTGTGCGGAAAGGTTTATTTGAATTTCTAGATGAGCTCGACCAGGTGGTATTGCAATATGGCGGCCGTTTATATATGAGCAAGGATGCCCGCATGAAGCCCGAAGTGTTGAGGGCGGGCTATCCGAAATTAAGCGAATTCAAAAAGATTGTAAATAAATATAACCCTACAAATAAAATACGTTCTGTTCAATCAGACAGGTTGGAATTAACTACATGATTTAAAGCAGCTTTAGTTCTGCTTTATTGCACAGGAAGCATCAATTCAAATGGCAAATGCCCTATATTCATTAGCCGATAAATAAATAAAAAGAAGACGGACAGCGTAAATTATTATGTCAACAGTTTTAATATTAGGAGCCACATCAGACATGGCCGTAGCCATTGCCCGCAAAATGGCCGCGAAAGGAAATGATGTTCAGCTTGCGGCGCGTAATGCAGCACGCCTGCAGGCTTTACAGTCTGATATCTCTATAAGGTATGGTGTGAATTGTACAATACATGAATTTGATGCAACAGATTTTGCAACACATTCATCGTTTTATTTGTCTTTATCCCCAAAGCCTGATATTGTTATTTGTGTGTTTGGTTATATGAGCGATACACTGGCTGCCGGCAAAAACTGGGATGAGAGTTTAAAGATGATTAATAGCAACTATACCGGCGCTGTTTCTGTTTTAAATATTATAGCAGAAGATTTTGCTGAGCGGAACAGTGG
>JAEWBD010000464.1 GCA_023391315.1 Bacteroidota bacterium
CATCTGCAATACCCGCTGCTTGTTGTTCCGGATAAATCGTTCTATAGAGGCATTAAAAATGTTGGCCTGGCCTGCGAGTTGCAGCATGTTTATGAAGAACCGGTTAGTGTTTTACAGGCTTTTATCAGAACTTTTCGTGCTTCTTTACATCTGTTGCATATCATAAAGCCCAAAGAAGATAGGCGATTTCTCGAAATGATGTTGACACGGCATCGTTTTCATGAATTTGACCCAGTGTTGCATTTCATTGAAAAGGAAAATATTTATGAAGAGCTTTTTTCGTTTGCCAAAAAGAATGCATTTGATATATTAATTATCATGCATCATCATTATGAATCTTCTGAAAAATCTATTTTTAAAGATATGGTGCTTCATCCCAAAATGCCGGTAATGGTATTGCAGCCGGTGTCATAACGAACCACTTGTTTTTGAGCTGAGGGTTATAAATAATCCAGCCATAATTTATTGTGGCCGGTGCTATTGCCTATAAGCAAATAAAACGGTGTCTGAAATGAATCTTACCTGGCAAGATAACCACCATCAACCGGATAATAACTGCCTGTTATAAATGAAGCTTTGTCGGAACTCAGCCAGATAACTAATTCGGCGACCTCGCTGGCTTCGCCCAGCCGGCCAATAGGATGCAGCGGTACAAGAACAGACTGTTTAATATCTGTATTCATGCCCGCTTCCGTCAATAAGGGTGTATTGATAAAACCAGGCCCGATGGCATTAATGCGGATACCTTTTACACCATATTCCAGCGCCGCATTTTGCGTTAAACCTATTACACCATGTTTGGCTGCAACGTATCCGGCAGCATTCGCAAAACCAACCTGCCCCAGTATGGAGGAATTGTTTATAATAACGCCTTTGCCCTGTTTCAGCATTTGCTGCAGCTCATATTTCATGCAATAAAATACACTGTTTAAATTAACGGCAATAATTTTGTTCCAGCCTTCAATGCTCATATCTGCCATGGCATTGCTTTCGCCGCTAATACCTGCATTATTAAATGCAATATCTACGCTTCCAAAGCCTGCAACGGTTTTATTTACCAGCATTTCGCAATCCTGCGGTTTGCTTACATCAGCCTTAATAAAAACTGCTTTGCCATTTGATTGCCTGATTTTTTCAACAAGCAGCAGCCCTTTTTCTTCCTGCAGATCAGATACAATTACATTGCATCCATATGCTGCATACAATAATGCGGTTGCTTCCCCAATGCCGGAAGCGCCACCGGTAACAATTGCAGTTTTTCCTTTTAGATTATTCATACTTTTAGTTTAATAATGCAACCAACAGTTTTGGAGATTATCAAAGAATATTATTTACTACTGTAAATTTTCATTTTACAGAGCAACTGAAACATGACGAAATAAGGTTAAGGGTATGATTATAATCAGGCTGAAGCAAGAATCTATATTGGTATTATTGCGGGTAATAATAAATACTGATAGTTGTCAAGTATAATACAGTTCGATAAAGCGATCTTCCGGAAGGGCTGTTTGCATTGCAATAAAGCCAGAAAGATAATGGCATTGATGCCGGCAGCAGACAGGAAATATTTATTGAAGATTTTTCAGAGTAAACTTAATTAATATAAGGGGGGATTTGAACTTGTAAAAGAGTGCTTCAATTTTTCGATTTGCAAAGTGCCTAATGGAAGTTGAAGGCAGTTTAAAATGAAGGTGAAATTATAAATTATATTCATCAAAATACTTTTATGAAAAAGATCCTGGTAATTGAAGACAATTTGGAGGTGAGAGAAAATATAACTGAAATTCTCCAACTGTCCAGCTATGAAGTAATTACGGCAGAAGACGGTAAAGTGGGCGTTGAGCTTGCATTGCAACAACCGCCGGACCTGATCTTGTGCGATATTATGATGCCCGGGCTCGATGGCTATGGCGTGCTGCACCTGCTTAATAAACATATAGAAACTTATGGCATTCCGTTTATTTTTCTTACAGCAAAGTCGGAGAAGGGTGATTTGAGAAGAGGAATGGAAATGGGGGCAGATGATTACATTACAAAACCCTTTGACGTTGTTGAATTGTTAAGTGCCATTGAAGTGAGATTGAAAAAGGCCGAATCAATTAAACAAAGCGTAATAAAAAGCAATAATGATATAACGACTTTTATAAATAACGCAAAGCAAACCGGTCATATCCAGCTTACATCAGAAGAACGCGAGTTATATGATTATAAGAAAAAAGATATGGTATATGCAGAAGGGCAGCGCCCTAAAGCAGTGTATTATATAAAAAATGGGAAGATAAAAATTTATAAATCGAATGAAGATGGAAAAGAATTAATTACAGCTATTTGCAGCACCGGAGATTTTTTTGGATATACGTACATTCTTGAAGAAATCAGTTATAAGGAAAACGCCAAAGTGCTTGAGGATGCGGAGCTAATGCTGATTCCTAAAGATGATTTTTTATCGCTGATTTCCAGCGATGCGCAGGTGGCAAGACAATTTATTAAATTAATTACACGCAATGTTTTGGAAAAAGAAGAAAACCTGCTGATGCTTGCTTATAACTCGTTGCGTAAAAAGGTGGCTTACCAGTTAATACAGGTATTTGAAAAATTTAAAAATGAAAACAGCAGCAGCGATGCCATTAATATTTCCAGGGAAAACCTGGCACAAACTGCAGGTATTGCTACAGAATCTCTAATAAGAACATTATCTGATTTTAAAAGTGAAAAGCTGATTGATCTTCAAGGCAGCACCATAACTATTTTAAATGAAACCAAATTGCGCAACCTTCCTTTTTAAAACGGGAAACGCATAAGGTTTTGATTGAGGAATAAATGCACTGATAATAAATCAGATTTTTATGCTCAATCATTTCGAATTTTAACCGGTAAAACCCTTGCCGTCGGCAGGCGCCCGCAGCAATGAGCCCATGACCTTAATACGCTACTTCCTTAACAGCCCAGGTCCGCACAACTTAAAATGCAGTGTACTTGAATTTTTGCCCACCGACCGTAGCTTCTGCCATAAGGCCACCAAGATCCTGGGTAAATACAGATACACCATCGGTATATTTGGCATTCTTCGACACGCCTGATTTTACAGCAACCGCAGAAATCTGACTGCTGAATTCTGTTTTGCTTGCCTTCATGCGGTCAAGAGCATCCTGGTTTTCAAAAAATATCACTTCCCTGTACGCCTGCCCTCCAATTTGGGCGCCCACCGTTATCTGGCCGGTTTTAACCATGCCAGCCGCTTTTCCTTTTTCATACAAGATCCCATCACCGCCCGAGCCGCCAACAATAAGCCCGCCCTTGCCGATTTTTGGAAAAATAACGTATCCATAAGAAGACTCAAAAAGAGTGGCCATAGAGGGGTCTGTTTGTATAAATGCTGATTTTGCTTTACTGCTTTCTGTAATCAGTTTTTCGGCAGCTTTATCTTGTGCGCTCACAGCATGAGGCAGGAAATAGACTACTGATGCTAAAAGAACCAGTTTGATGAATTTGCTTTTTTTCATATTATTTTTTTTATATGAGCTGATGATATATGGCAGCAGAATACCCTACTTTCTTCAATCAAAATGTCTGCCGTTTTGCTTAAATATTCTCCAATGGTTAAGGGCTATTGAAAAGGTTTTGCCAATTTTTTGCCGTAGCAGGAAGTATCTGGATACCGGAACACCGGTAATATGTCGTTGCGTTGACATGCCGTTCTCACTTTTTAGAAGTTTTAGAACATAAATTTCTTATTTGTGAACAGATAGATGTGTAGAAAGATGACGAAACAGCCGTGTTATTTCCCATGGCTCCGCCAGAGTTCTGGAAACAGATCAGATCAACCATTGAAGAAGTGGTTAGTGAAAAATTAATCAGCCATTCCGGCCACCACCAGCCGCGAAAGCGGCCCTTATTTTTTTATCAGTTTCCTTCTTTAAGCTCAGTATTTAAACAGCGTCTAAGCAATTGAGTTTTGTTTCCTGCAAATCTTTATATCTGTTATTTTAACTGCTGCAATTTTGCCAATGATATTTCCGTATAATCCTTAATAATTAAATCCGCATCATGCAAATCTTTAGCCGTGTGTGTTGTTGTTAATGCTATAACCTTCATGCCCGCTGCTTTTGCCGACTGAATGCCAGCCAATGAATCTTCAAACGCAACACATGCTGAAGGAACTGCATTTACTGAAATTGCTGCCTTTAAAAATATTTCGGGATGAGGCTTGCCTGTTTTTATCTGTGTTGAATCAATTATGCTAAGAAAATAATTCCTTATCGGTATATGCTCAAACATAAAATTAATGTTAGGAATGATGCCTGAAGTTGCAACTGCTTTCGGAATTTTTGCTTTTTCGAGTTCGTTTAAAAAATCAACGAGGCCTTCAACAGGTTTTATATGTGGCGCATATAACTCACGGTATAAACCTTCTTTTTCGTTGGTATATTCTTCAGTTTTTTCGGGGCTCAGTGTTGTGTTGAAAACATAATCAAAAATTTCACGGTTCATTCTTCCGTTGATATGCTGTTTATATTCTTCGAGTGAAAAAGGTTTTCCTATTTTCTGATAAAATTCCCTGAATGCTTGTATGTGGTAAGGATTGTTGTCTATTAGTGTCCCGTCTAAATCAAAAATAACTGCCTGTGGAAACATAGTTTAATGCTGCTGTTTTAAAGTATACTGTATAGTAATTTTAAGATTAACCTGCCTGAAAAACCGGCTTTATATTTTATGGTTCATCGCCTCGTTAAATGCCTTGCTTTTATTTTTAGGAATGCTCAGCGATTGCCAGGTTTCATTTTTAATAAGCTTTCCTATATAAACGATCTGGGCTGTATGGCCGCCATAATGATCTATCTGCCTTATAACAGCATCAATAACCAAATGTGGTTCACTCCGTATGGTAATAGTTTTCATTACATCTTCCGGTTTGAGATTTTCAAGTGCCCCCAAAACGCAGGCCCAGCCTTTATTCCAGGCATTTAAAACATCTTCTTTCGTTGATAGCGTGTTTTCAAATTCAACATCTCTTTCACGCCAGGGCTTTTCTCCGTCTTCCGTTAAAAAGTTTGTCCAGCGGCTAAGCATATTGCCGCTTACATGCTGCACGATTACAGCAATAGAATTACTTTCAGCGGAAGGCTTGAAAAAGAAATCTTTTTCATCAAGCTGTGCAAACGTTTTATCGCCAATCAATTTTTGCGCTTTAAATTTTTTTATAGCCGATTGCAAAAAAGCTTCTTCTATATTCATCTTTTTAAATTTTAATTTTGAAAAATCCCGTACTTTAAACTTAATACCCGCTCACACTATCATCGCCACGCTTATCAGCAGCAGCTTCGCGGGTTCCATCTGGCAGAATCTTTATTAATTCTGTTCTGCCGATGGCTCTTAATGTTACCAGCTTATAACCCATGTCTTTTAATTGCTTCGCCGTTTCTTCATTAAAATCCCTTTCAACAGAAACAGTGTCCGGCAGCCATTGATGATGGAATTTAGGCTTGTTAACCGCATCATTCGCATCCATATTAAAATCAACAATATTTACGATTGACTGGAATACCGATGTTGTGATAGTGGTGCCGCCAGGTGTACCCACTACTATAAATGGTTTATTATCTTTTAAGACCAATGTTGGCGTCATAGAACTTAACATACGTTTGCCGGGCTGGATAGCATTGGCATCGCCGCCAACAGCGCCATACATATTAGGTACACCAGGTTTTATGCTGAAGTCATCCATCTCATCATTTAATAAAAAGCCTGCGCCACCCACCACTGTTCTGCTGCCATAACTATTGTTCAGCGTTGTGGTAACCGCAACCATATTGCCCTCTTTATCAATAATACTTATATGGGTAGTCTGATCACTTTCATGCACATTGCCGGCTTTTACATTTGCACTTATGCCTGCTTTTGTTGAATCATAATCACTCATCCTTTTTTTAAGATAAGTATCACTCAATAAAATATTCTGCGGCACGTTCCAGAAATCAGGATCGCCCAAATGTTCAGCCCGATCGGCATAAGCACGGCGTTCTGCTTCAATCATCAACTGCACACTTTTTACAGTTTGAAAACCATAGCTGCTCACAGGATAGGGTTCAATCATCTTCAGCATTTCGCCCAAAATAATACCGCCGCTGCTCGATGGCGGCATGCTTACCACATGATAGCCGCGATAATCAAACTCAACCGGTTTACGCGGCTTGCACACATAGCCTTTTAAATCTTCCAAACTCATAATGCCTTTGCCACGCTGCATTTCTTCCACAATCAGTTTGGCTGTTTCACCTTCATAAAAACCTTTGGCGCCATTATCGCGAATACGTTTTAAAGTTGCGGCGAGTTCAGGCTGGTATAAAGTATCGCCTTCTTTCCATGCTGTATTTTTTACATAGGCTGAAGGCTTTGTGCTGTATTGTAAAAAATCATCTTTATTACTGTTTAAACCATCCGCTTCACGTTTGGTGAGTACAACACCTTTCTCCGCAAGCTCTATTGCCGGCTGGATTAATGTTTTGAACGGAAGCCTTGCATATTGATGCTCTGCAAATAATCCTGCAACAGTGCCGGGCACGCCTGCAGACAAATGCCCGTTCTGCGACCAGTCGGTTCTTGCATTGCCGGCTGAATCGATGTACATATTCCTGCCGCCTTTCAGCGGGGCCATTTCACGATAATCCAATGAAAGCAAAGAATCATTTGCAAGCCGTGCAACCGTAAAGCCACCGCCGCCAAGATTGCCTGCAGCCGGATGAACCACAGCCAGTGCAAGCTGGGTTGCAATCATAGCATCAAAAGCATTGCCGCCTTTTTTTAAGATAGCGAGCCCCACCTCGCTTGCCAAAGGATGTGCGCTTGCAACACAGCCATTCTTTACGGAAACATTTTTAGTAATGGTAAAATGATAAGGATCAATTTCCTTGCCTGCGCCAACTGTAATGTTTGAAGACGTGCAGGAGTAAAAAATAACATTTGCAGCAAGAACAATGAACAGCCATTTTTTCATGCGTTCAAACCTAAGAAAAAAATATTGTGGGATAAAAGATTTAATGAAGATGCGTTTTTGCCTGTGCCTGCTTATGCTTTAAAAGCAGATGCTAATCAAAGTTGGGTATGATGTGTTAACGGCTATGCTTTATGTGTATTTGTTTAATCGGAGACCCACAATGAACATGCATACAATTATTGACCGGATAAAAAAAATATTAATCTTAAAAGCCCCAGTCAACCACGCGGCGCAGGTATTTCTTATCCTGTATAACCCAGGTTACTTCATAGCGGCCTGTGCCTTCTCCGTTCACCATATATATATAATATTTACGTTTATCCGGCGAACGGTAAACATTACAAAAAGTTTTTTGTTTTCCTTTTGCATCGGTATAAAAAAGTTTGGGTTCGTAGAGGTCAAAGAAAGCCGTTTGCGGTACAATAATGGTATCACTTTCAATGATGGCAATCACGGAAGTTATTGTGCGTTTCGGAACTTTATGTTCAGTGCCCCAAAAAGGTTTATTGTCTAATTTAACGGCATACTTATCGTCGTACCAGCTTACTTTATGTTTGGCCGCATCAAAGCTGCCTGCGGTTATTTGTATAATGGCTGTATCGTTTGAAAATACAATGGTATCACTGCTTACGCTTTCAAGCGGAACCGCATCAAGCCTGTGCTTGGTGAGGCTTTCGCTAATACCCCCAAACGTAAATTGCGACAGGTCGGCACGAATATCTTTCTCCTGCATCTTTAAAAAATTATCCCGCTTGGTCCGGTAATCGGGAATATCATCCTGTGCAAAAACATTATATATAATGCAGCAGAACAGTATGGATAACAAAGTGCGCATAAGCTTAATATTGTTGCAGGTTTTTCAGCATATCTGCGGTTATTTTTTCAAGATCATATTCATGTTTCCATCCCCAGTCGGTGCGGGCTACAGCATCATCAATGCTTTGCGGCCAGCTATCTGCAATGGCCTGCCTGTAATCAGGCTGATAGATTATTTCAAATTCAGGGATATGCTTTTTTATAGACGCCGCAATTTCAGCAGGGGAGAAGCTTATTCCTGAAATATTGTATGATGTGCGAATGGAAATTTTATCTGCCGGCGCTTCCATTAATTCCATGGTAGCACGAATGGCGTCCGGCATATAC
>JAEWBD010000469.1 GCA_023391315.1 Bacteroidota bacterium
GGCCAAAACGGCATTTAAAAAATTATCTCCTGCGGTTGAAAACAATCTCAGGCTGATTGCAGAAGGCCAGGTGAATTACATAGAGTTGGTTGCCGCCTTATTGAAAATGACACTATACCAGGCCGAAGCCAAAATAGAGAAAGCGGTGGAGCAATATAAAAATGCGCTTTCAACGTGCAGGAGTGGTTTCGGTTTGATGCAGCAGCTTGTTCCGCAATATGAAGATGAAAATGATAAAAAAATATTATTAGGTTATTTATTTAAAATATTTGAACTGTTTATAGAAGGCCTTGGGTTGGCACTGCAGATGCAAATAGACAGGAAACAGGGCAAATTTGTTTCCGAACCGGAAGTGTTGAAACAAACAGTAGCCACCTGGAAAAAAATTGAAGAGCTTGATTTTATTAATGTGCCTGCAATAATTGCTTTACGCGAATCTTTTGCACAACAGGCAGGTATATATGAGAACACAATTGAACGCCTGCTGAATGAACAAAAAACGATAAGTTTTCTGCCGCCATTGGCAAGGAAAGTTTTTATTATACACGGACACGATGAAGGTAATTTGCGCCTGCTCGAAAATATGCTTGAAGATGAATTTAAACTTGATGTGGTTGTATTAAAAGATGAAGCAAACCTGGGCGATTCGGTAATAGAAAAGTTTGAAGAAATGGCAAGATTTTGCGGTTATGCCATTGCCGTCCTTTCACCTGATGATATTATAAAGAACAAGAACACAAAATATTTTCAGGCAAGGCCAAATGTATTGTTTGAGATGGGCTGGTTTTGCGGGCGCTTTGGCAGGTCGAGGGTTTGCATTGTAAAACAAAAACAATTGCAGTTACCTTCCGATCTTGGCGGCGTAATTACACTGGAATACCATGAATCTGTGGAAGAACTGGAAGGCAAACTGAAAAAAGAATTAACGGCTGCGGGCATTTTAGTGTAAGCTAATGAAAATGCGGGCAACGTTTGCAAACGTTTAATGCTAATCAAACCCACTCACTTCTTTTGCCAATACATTAGGGTCTTCTGTGGGCGATAATTTTTTCACCTCTTTTAATTGCTTATCGTAAAGAACGATGTAGGGAAATTTTTGAATGTTATAATATTTCTGCACAATAAATGTGAGCCCTTCCGTTCCTATTTTAAAATAAGGCTTTGTTGCTATATTATAAGACTCGTCAAACGCTTTTATTTCGTTCACAGGCTGATAGGTTATCAATATGATCTGTTTATTTTTTAGCCGGTTTTCATTACGCATCAATGCGTCCATAAAATGTTTGCAATGATCGCAGGTGGGAGAAAAATAAACAAGCACCGTTGGCGTATTCTTTTTTAAGTCCTGGTAAGTAAACATTTTACCATTGGTTAATTTTATTTTAAACGGTACAATATTTTTCGATGGCTGTGCAAACGAAAAATAACCAATGCTGCAGGCAATTAGGAAAGTAAAAATTCTTTTAAGCATAAGTTTCCTCATATTGATTTTAAACAGGGCAGGCAATCATGATTAAATATAGCAAAAGCATGTTTTTATTTCCCACTATTTGACAAATCCCTGATCTTTAAATTTTTTATTTCTACGCTTCCGCCTGCTGCAAAAGCAGCAATCTTATCAGCCTTTTCACCGGGATAAATGTAAGTAGTTAAAGCTGCCTCCCCATCATTCACAAAAACCTCCAGCGAAGATTTATCTAACAGTATAGTTAATTTAACCGTATTGCTATTTCCTTTTACATCAATGCTCCGTTTAAGGGCATGCTCATTTAATTTACCGCCTGCATTTGTCCGGTCAACAGTTACCTGGCGGGTTGAACTATTATAACTGATAACTGTTTCATTAATAACTTCTCTCCCTGCATCTTTTTGCTGCGCTATTTTGAAACCCGCTACAGCATTGGGTTTTACATTCAGTTCGGCATCGAGCCAGTAAGCATTGCCTTTTATTATGCCTGCTTTATCAGGATTGGCTTCTTCATTATTTAATTCCATGTTTGAAACAGAAACAACATTATGGGAAAGCCTGTTAAGGTTCTTCGTAATAACAGATGACGGTTTTTGAATAAGCCGGTACCCTTCCGGCGTTTGCTTTAAACTCAAATCCCTTGGTATTGACATCTGCCCGCGCCACGGCCAGGTTGGCTGTGTGTTGGGAATCATCCAGCCTATATAAATATTTTTATCACCAGGCACATTATTCCAGGGGATGGCCGCATAATAGGTGTCGCCATAATCAAGCGTTAATACCTCATCTGCGGGATTATCATTTTTAAATTCCTTACCATCAAAATCACCTACAAAATATTGTTCAAATACACCGCGTTCGCCACCTGCTGCGGATATGCCCAATACCCATTTTTTTACATTCGTTCCTTCAACCGGCAATTGAATTAAGAAAGGGCACTCCCAATTAGCGCCGGTATAACCCTGCGGCCCGAATTCGCTCAGCAACGTCCAGTCTTTTAAATTGGGCGAGCTGTAAAATTGCGCTTTATGCATATCGGGCACAACAACTGTCATTAACCAAAACTTCCCCGGTTCATACCAGAAAACATTGGGGTCCCTGAAATCAAGCCGGCCCAGGTCAATAACAGGATTTTTTTCATAACCGGTAAATGTTTTGCCATTATCATTGCTGTAAGCTATGTACTGCGATTCATTATGCCTGTTAGGGCTGTGCGCTGTGTAAATGGCCACCATGCATCCACCGTTGTTGCAAAAGCCGCTGGTATTGTTTTTATCCCAAACAGCGCTGCCCGAAAATATCCAGGTGGTATCACTATCTTTTATTTTTTCGGGAATAGCTATGGGCAAATGTTTCCAATGAATAAGATCTGTGCTCACAGCATGGCCCCAGCTCATGTGGCCCCAGAAATTTTCAAATGGATTCTGCTGATTGTACAGGTGGTATTCGCCGTTGAGATAAAGCAAACCATTAGGATCGTTCGTCCAGTTTTTATCAGGCGTGAAGTGATATACGGGCCGCCAATGCATCGTAGGTATGGTATCGGACTGGGCAATTAATGCCACTTTAATAAGCACGCTTGAAAAACAAAGCAATAATCGTTTCATGATTTTTCCTGTTAACAGTTAGGTAGCCAAATTACAGGATGCGCCTTAAACTTCAAACATTTCCGTGTTGTTATCATTAGTGCGTACTACAAATTGAGTATTTCAGGGGTTAATGATTTAATAAATTTTTGCATGGTCTAAAATTTTATTCATTCAAAACAACCATGCTTTATGAAACGTATGAGACTTCTACTCTTTTTTCTTGCATTACTCTGTATGAAAAACAGTATGGCCGCAGAAAGCGAGCCTAACGATACAAAAGCGCAGGCAAACACGCTTGCCCTGAGTGGTAGCAATTCAGGCGCCATTGGCTCTGCCACCGATATAGATTGGTGGAAGGTAACTACCAACAGTGATGGCAAGCTGAATATTACCATTGCTGTTTCCAACAGTGAATATTTATGGTGCCAGATATATGATAATGATGGCATCACGCTTTTAACGCAGGGCTATACTGCAGCCACTACAACAGTTTCGCAGGATGGTCTTGCAAAAGGTACTTATTACTTAAAACTTTATCCTTATTACGGCGGGCATATGCCTGCCTATACCATTTCCAACACTTTGGATATTCCTGCCCAGGCCTACGATGCAGAACCTAACGATTCCAGGGCAGAGGCCATTATCCTTCCGTTGAATAGCAGTGCAACAGGCCATATAAATTATTATTATAACAATAAAAGAGACTCATCAGACTGGTATAAATTAACGACAAATGAAAACGGGCGCATTCGCTTAACCATATCCTCTGCCAATGGCCAGTACGTGTGGGCTTATTTATATGATAACGATGGAGCTACTCAACTGGATGCGGGTTATACATCCGGAAATACAGTTGTGGTTAATAAAGATGGTCTTGCTGCGGGTGTTTATTATATAAAAATCAAAACATATTATACAAACGATTTTGCACCCTATACTTTATCTGACAGTTTGTTTACACCAGCAGTAGAAAATGATACCGAGCCAAACAATTTAAAAGCGCAGGCGCTTACGCTGCCATTAAACAGCAGTGCAACGGGCCATATAAATTATTATTATAACAATAAAAGAGACTCATCAGACTGGTATAAATTAACAACCAACAGCGATGGCCGCATACGCCTTACAATTAAATCCGGCAACGGGCAAAATGTTTGGGCGTATTTATATGATAAAGATGGCACCACGCTATTAGATGCAGATTATACGTCTGGAAATGCGGTTGTGGTTAATAGAGATGGCCTTGCGGCCGGCACTTATTACATAAGAGTGAATACCTACTATACAAACGAATTTGCCCCTTATACATTATACGACAGCCTGTTTACAACACATAAAAATGATACTGAACCTAATAACGCAAAAGCACAGGCAATTGCATTACCATTGAATGACAGCGTTAAAGGCCATATTAATTATTATTACGATAAAAAAAAGGATAGCACTGACTGGTATAAGCTGGTAACTAACAGCGGCGGCAGGATACGTTTAAAAATCACATCTGCCAACGGCCAGAACGTATGGGCCTACCTGTTCGATAACGATGGTACAACACAATTAGATGCAGGCTATACCTCAGGCTCTGCTGTTGTTGTAAATAAAGACGGCCTTGCTGCCGGCACCTATTACATAAGAGTGAATACCTATTATACTTCTGAGTTTGCCCCTTATACGCTGGAAGATAGTTTGTTTACACCGCAACAGGCAGATGATCCCGAACCAAACAATATAAGGGCACAAGCGCTTACATTGCCGTTAAACGGCAGCAAAACAGGTTATGTAAACTACTATTACGATCACTATAAAGACACAGCCGATTGGTATAAACTAACAACATTAAAAGATGGTGTTATCACACTTGATTTACAATCTTACAATGGCCAGAATAAGTGGGTTTATTTGTTTGATAATAATGGTACTACACTTTTAAAATCTGCCTATTCCTCCACCAGCACTTCTATTACATTTGATGGGGCGCAGGCCGGCACTTATTATGTAAGAGTGAACCCATATTATACCTCAGAATTTGGCCCTTATACATTAAGTAATACGGTTACTTACTATTCTTTTGAAAATGACAGTGAACCAAATGGCTATGCAAACCAGGGCCAGGTGGTTACGCCAAATACAACAACAGGCGGCCATGCAGGTTTTTATTATAATAACAGGCGGGATACGGCAGACTGGTTTAAGCTAAACTATACAGGCAAAGACGGTAACCTCAGTTTCACCATTAGCCAGGAAGAAAAGAAAACAGGTGGTTATGATAACCTGTGGTTCAGGTTGTATAAGGATACAACTGCTTCACCCGTTCATTCAAGTTATGCAGCCGTTGCTAACCGCACAGTTGACCTTGCAGACATGCAAAAAGGCGATTACTGGATAAAAGTATTTCCTTATTACAGTTCTGATTTTTCAACCTATTCATTCCTTAACACATTTACACCTGAAGAAGAAGACCTCTGCGATGGAATAGATAATGATGGTGATGGCGAGATAGACGAAGATGCTGAAAAATTCACCTGGTATGCCGATGCAGATGGCGATGGTTACGGGAACCCGAATGTCACAAAGTTTTCATGTTCGCAACCAACAGGCTATGTTGCTGATAATACAGATTGTAATGATAATGATAACACCATCTATCCGAACGCTCCCGAACTCTGTGATGGTAAGGATAATGACTGTGATGGTTTAACGGATGAAGACGGCGGTATTACCTGGTATAAAGATGCAGACGGCGATGGTTACGGCGATGCTTCCATTTCTCAAAAAGCATGTGCACAGCCAACAGGCTATGTTGCTGATAATACAGATTGTAATGACAACGACAACACCATCTATCCAAACGCTCCTGAACTCTGTGATGGTAAGGATAATCACTGTGATGGCTTAACGGATGAAGACGGCGGTGTTACCTGGTATAAAGATGCAGACGGTGATGGTTACGGCGATGCTTCCATCTCTCAAAAAGCATGTGCACAGCCAACAGGCTATGTTGCTGATAATACTGATTGTAATGATGCCGACAACACCATCTATCCGAACGCTCCTGAACTCTGTGATGGTAAGGATAATGACTGTGATGGCTTAACGGATGAAGATGGCGGTGTTACCTGGTATAAAGATGCAGACGGCGATGGTTATGGCGATGCTTCCATCTCTCAAAAAGCATGTGCACAGCCAACAGGCTATGTTGCTGATAATAC
>JAEWBD010000153.1 GCA_023391315.1 Bacteroidota bacterium
GAACTGCAGCTGGCTTCATGCCCATGCTTTAAAAAACTCGGGCCTTTTTATGGCACTTCAGTTAATATGGATGTGATACGATATGATGATGTTTTGCTGATGAAGGCTGAAGCTGAAATACAATTGAACAACCCGGCTGCAGCATTGCCTTTAATTAACCAGGTAAGAGGAAGAGCCGCGCAAATAAGTCCTTTGGTTAAAAAAACAGATGGCACTTATCCTTCCAACTATAAAATTGATGTTTATAAACCTGGCGTTAATATTCCTGTATGGGATAAGAACACCGCATTTACAGCATTACAATGGGAGAGAAGAATGGAGTTTGCTATGGAAGGTTACCGTTTCTTTGATCTGGTGCGATGGGGCATTGCGGAACCAACGCTCAATAATTATTTTGCTATTGAAAAAACGCGGCATCCGTTTTTAAGCAGTGCTCACTTTACACATGGCACGCATGAATATTTCCCGATACCGCAGGAGCAGATCACATTTACAAATGGCTTATATAAGCAAAACCATGGTTATTGATTTTTTAATACAAGCAGTAACTATTATGCATGGGAAGGGAGGTTTCTACCTCCCTTAAAATTAATTAATATTGTTTCTTTTAAAAGTTAAACTAAATCTGGCGCTGAATAATGATGATGAAAAAAAATATGGCGATTGTTACGGCAACATTGTTACTGTTTATTTGTTTTCAAAGTTTTTCTCAACCGATTATAACACTTCCCGTATTATTAAAAAGCATGACAGATTTTGATGCCATAACAAAATTTACTTCACCATCGTACAGGCTTAAACAGGCAAGCAGTTACGACAGGAGATCTGTTTCTCCGGATAAACCGGGATGGTTTGCCAATACAGATTACAACCAGTTTATCCGGGAAGAAAAAAAGGACGGGCATACTGAATATGTAATGATGGATGCAGATGGTCCTGGTGCTATTGTCCGTTTCTGGTTAACAACCGTTGTAAAGCCCGGCATGTTGCGTTTTTATTTTGATAATGAAGCAAGAGCTTCAGTTGAAATCCCCGGTTTTGATTTATTAAGAGGTTTTAAGTTGGGGCGGGCTTTATTAAATCCGCACAGCAGTTATGAACCCGAAGGCAAAGGCGGCAATACTTTATACCTTCCGTTGCTGTATCAAAAACATTGTAAAGTAACGTGGGAATATACAGATACATCCGCCATTAAAACTTCGCATTATTACCAGGTCAATTACAGAACATATTCAGCAGATACAAAAGTGGAAACATTCAATTTGAATCATCTCACGAAGTACAAAACTGATATCGATAAAGCGGAAACTTTGCTTTGGAATCCTGTTGTTGCACCAGGTAAGAAAATACAAATCAATCAAACAGTAAGCGCAGGTAAAGAAGCTGCAATTATATTACCGGAAGGTTCAAATGCTGTTCGTGTATTAACAGCAAAATTGAAGACAGCCAATAAAGATGATGCGGAAAAAATGTGGCGTGGAGTATTCTTAAAAATAGAGTTTGATGGTCATCAAACAGTGATGTGCCCGCTCGGCGATTTTATCGGCAGTGGTTATGGCGGCAGGAAAATTAAAAGCTGGTACAGGGATTTGGATGATAGCGGAAATCTTGTAAGTCGCTGGGTGATGCCGTATGAAAAATCCGCAAAGATTTCTTTCATTAATAAAAATGATTTTAATGTTGATGTAAATGCTGCAGCAACGGTAAGCAGCTTTCAATGGGATAACAACACTATGTACTTTCATGCTTCATACAAGTATGAAGAAAATATAAAAGATGCAAAATGGGATTATGATGTTACCAAAGTGGCTAAAGAAGATTCATCCGCACCCATTGACTGGAACTTCGTTACCATTAAAGGCAAAGGTATTTATCTCGGCAATACTTTGTGCGTGAACAATCACATGAATTCGTGGTATGGAGAAGGCGATGCGAAAGCGTATGTTGATAATGAAAAATTTCCTTCAGAATTTGGGACCGGTCTTGAAGATTATTATAACACATCATGGGCGCCGGTAGTACTGTATCAAACACCTTTTGCCAATGCGCCTCGTGCTGATGATCCATCATCAAAAGGTTATAACACTTTTACACGAACAAGAATTTTAGATGCAATTCCATTTAAAAAATCATTTGCTTTTGATATGGAAATGTTAAGCTGGAATGGAGGTACAATTGACGCTGCCGCTACAACATATTGGTATGGATTTGATGATGCACATGAAATATTAACCAGATAAAATAATATTATGAAACGATTATTGCTTTGTTCATTTTGTTTTTTGTTATCCGCAATTTTATTTGCGCAGGATGATACAACGTCAACATCACAGTGGAGACCTCTATATCATTTCACGCCTGCAAAAAACTGGACGAATGATCCCAATGGATTGCTGTATGTAAAGGGTACCTATCATTTATACAATCAGCAAAACCCGTTCGAAAATCATTGGGGGCACATGAGCTGGGGACACGCCACCAGCACAGACCTTGTTCACTGGAAACATTTACCCATCGCCATTCCTGAATCGATAAAAGGCGATGATACAACCTGGATATTTTCAGGCAGCGCTGTGCTTGATAAAAACAATACCAGCGGCTGGTGCAAAACAAACGATTGCATCGTTGCAATTTATACAGGCCATCAGCCACACATTCGTAAAGAATCACAATTTGTTGCTTATAGTAATGATGGCGGAACAACGTTTACCAACTATGATAAAAATCCGGTTATTGATTTAAACAAACGCGATTTTAGAGACCCTAATGTTTTATGGTATGAGCCAGGAAAATTTTGGTTGATGACGGTTGTGTTGCCTGCTGAGCATACAGCAAGATTTTATAGCTCAGCCAATTTAAAAGATTGGACTTTATTAAGCGAGTTTGGTCCGCAAGGTTATACGGGCGCTTATTGGGAATGCCCTTTTTTAATTCAGTTGCCTGTTGAAGGAACCAGCGAAAAAAAATGGGTGCTCGTTACATCTGCTGCAGGCGGCGAACGCGGTGTGTTTGAACAATATTTTGTAGGCGATTTTGATGGCAAAGAATTTAAGAATGATAATGATTCTTCTAAAATATTAACGCTGGATTATGGCGATACTTATTATGCTGCTATTCCATGGAATAATTTGCCTGGCAATCAAAAAACTTATATTGGCTGGATGATTCCAAACCCGCAGCCAACATACCCGTGGCGCGGGCAAATGTCTGTTGCAAGAGATTTAAGTTTAAGGCAAACAAAAGATGGAATAAGATTGATACAAAAGCCATCATCTGTTGTTGAAAATGAATTGAACAAACTTTCAAATAATAAAATAACTGAACTAAAAAACATTGCCCTTAATAATGCTGAAACAGATGTAAGCAAGAACAAAATAAAAGGCAATGCTTATTGGATTAAGGCTGAACTTACGCTGCAACCCAATGCCACTGCGGGTTTTAAAATAGCGCAAAAGAAAGACGCCAATGGTAAAGTAATTAATGAAATAGTTATTGGTTATGATGCATCAACGCATCAACTGTTTGTTGACAGAACAAATTCCGGCGGCAAGCTGAATGAAAAAGCTTTAAAAAGAACGATTGATTTAAGTGATACTTCTGATAGAATTCAGCTTGAAATATTATTGGATAAATCTTCACTTGAAGTGTTTGCAAATAATGGTGAAGCAGCATTAACTACTTATATCTATCCTGATGAAGGTGCAGATAATATTGCTGCTTATTCATCAAACGGAAATGCAACAATTGATAATCTTAAGATTTGGGAT
The DNA here is from genome assembly GCA_023391315.1 of Bacteroidota bacterium. Classification (GTDB taxonomy): domain Bacteria; phylum Bacteroidota; class Bacteroidia; order Chitinophagales; family Chitinophagaceae; genus Parafilimonas. Next base: position 3,768 of record JAEWBD010000153.1, read on the forward strand.
TTATCATCAGTAAAACAATAATACTTTGCAGATCGATGGAAATAGCGGCGGTCTGACTGCTCTCAGCCGTCAGACCGTTCCCGGAGCAGTAACATTTTAAAAACTCACTAAAAAATTATTGCAAAATTTTATATTGGCTTTAATGAAACGATTGATGAACATAGGCCTGCTGTCATTATTTTTTTCAATCAATATACAGGCGCAGTCACCGGCGCAAACTGTTCCCACATTTAATTTTTACCGATTTGATAAAATAACTTTCACCAATAAAGATTTACCAACAGGAAAAATGTTGTTCTTCTTCTTTTTTGATCCTTCATGCGAACATTGCCAGCAGGCGATGAGCAATCTCAACAAAAATTTTAAGCAGTACGCAAACGCAGCAGTTTATTTGATAAGCGCTGATGACCCAAAAGTAATTACTGCATTCATGGATAAATACGCACCATCATTAAAAAACAAAAAAAATGTGACGCTGCTTGTTGACACAAAGAATGAATTTCTTGAAAAATTTAAACCAATAAGATATCCTTCTATGTTTCTGTATTCATCAAAAAATGTATTGCTGGATTATGAAGATAATGAAGGCAGCATGTTCAGATTTTTTAAATATTTAAAACAGGCATAAAACATTCCGAATGAAATTAAAATTTAGAATTCCGCTGAGCTTAACATTTATTGTATGTTTTGCATTAATAGCAAACGCACAAAATAAAGTTGGCATTTTTGATAATCATGTTGATGTTGGAACGAATGTAAAACCTGGATCGGCAACATATATTCCACAAACGCAGCAATATGTTATTTCAGGCGCCGGTTATAATATCTGGGGCGACCATGATGAATTTCAGTTTGTATATAAAAAAATGAAAGGCGATTTTATTTTATATACACGCGCTGAGTTTTTGGGCAGCTGGGTTAACTATCATCGCAAAGTTGGCTGGATGATTCGCAAAAGTTTAAATGGAAATTCACCGCATGTAAACGCTGTTGAGCATGGCGATGGATTAACATCACTGCAATTTCGCAGAACTGTGGGTGCACAAACAGAAGAACATAAATTCAAACTCACTAAAGCAAATATTCTTCAGCTTGAAAGAAAAGGCAGCACATATATTATGCGTGCTGCTATTTATGGCGAACCTTTTCAAGTTGATTCAATCACAGATATTGATTTAGGTGATGAAGTGTATGTAGGATTATTTGTTGGCTCACACAATTCTGATGTTGTTGAAACTGGTGTATTCAGTAATGTAAATATTACTATTCCATATAAAGGTGAAGCAGATAACAGAACGCAAATGACACTGGGCAGCAATCTCGAAATTGTTGAAGTGGCATCAGGCAAACGTAACATTATTTACAAAGTACCTTATTCAATCCAGGCGCCAAACTGGATAACCGATGGCAAGAGTTTAATCTTTAATGATTATAAGGGCATCATGTATAATTACAATCTTGCTACTAATAAACCTTCGCCAATTAATACCGGCAATATTGTAAAAAATAATAACGACCATGCAATTTCTTTTGATGGTAAAATGCTTGGCTTAAGTAATAATGTAAAAGAATTAGGCGGTTCAATTATTTATACGGTTCCTATAACTGGTGGCACACCAAAACAGGTAACACCAATAGGTCCGTCGTATTTGCATGGTTGGTCGCCCGATGGGCAATCGCTTGTTTTTTGCGGTGAAAGAAACGGTGAATTTGATGTATACAAAGTTCCTGTAAATGGCGGCGATGAAATTAAATTAACTGATGCAAAAGGTTTGGATGATGGCCCTGAGTATACACCTGACGGCAAGTATATTTACTTCAATTCTGTTCGTTCAGGTTCAATGCAAATCTGGCGCATGAAACCTGATGGCAGTGACCAGGAACAGGTGACCAATGATGAATTTAATAATTGGTTTGCGCATATTTCCCCCGATGGAAAATGGATTGCATTTATATCATTTTTAAAAGATGAAGTGCCGCCGGGCATGCACCCGCCATACAAACATGTATATATAAGAGTAATGCCTTTTGAAGGCGGAGACACCAAGGTAGTTGCTTACATTTATGGTGGACAAGGCAGCATGAATACACCTTCATGGTCGCCTGATAGCAAGAAACTTGCATTCATCAGCAATACAGATGGGAGTGAAGAAAAATAAGGTAATGGCATCTCTGTTATTTAAAATATAAAAACATCAAAGATTGCGACTTTTCTTTATCAGGGACGAAAGTTGAAAGCACTTCATCAACGGCAATTGTTTCAGCTATTTATTTGGATGGCACATTAAATAATGAAAGAAGTTTTATGAAGATGACAGGCATGCACCGGCAATGCTTGATAAAGCTGGTTTAATCGTTGTCCGAGCGAAGAAGATGGAGCAGTAAGAAGTTTGACAAACTGTGGTAACACCGAGGGATATTGCAGATATAAATATGCCTTCAAGAGACAAACAAATCAATATTTTTTCCTGCAATAATTTGGAAAACTACCTGCCAACAGCTTCGGAGGAAGACCTAAATTCCTTTTAGCCACTTAAAAGATCATCTTGATTTATACAGAGGACTTATACCCAAAAACAGAATCAGCTTTATAAAATGGTATGTATATTTTTCTAACGAAAAATGAGTTTTTTGAGCCATAAGGCTTATCAGAAAATGTATAAAAAAGGAGCAGCAAACCGCTACTCACATTTTAGTATAAGCACTAATCTTATTGCTGATAAGTTGATCTCCACCAGAGCTTATATCCTCTCAGATTAGCGGTGGCATTATAATAATTTTGAATGAAATAACCATCAACCATTTTCAGTACATTACCTAGTTTAATTTTGATGCGAAAAATATTCCAATGCTACACGTTCAATAATGTTTAAGGCTTTAGGATTTGATAAGTTTTAAGCCGGAACAAATCGAACCATTTACGTCGTCTTGAGAGAACGTACCACAATTAAGTGTATCTATTTATAGAATATCAGTAAGTTTAACTATTAGTTTGCAACCTATTCTTCGCTATCAATTCTTCAATATCACTTGCTAAGAAAAAACGTCTGGATTCAATTTTTAGTGATTTTAGCTTTCCCTGATGTATCCAGTCATAAACAGTAGGCTTTGACACCTGGAATAGTTCACATACTTCTTTTACTTTCAACATCTGTTTAGGATTGATGCTTGCAGGTTGAATAAAACCTTGCGTTTTTTTATCCAATGCTTCTTCTATTATATTTCGCATGTGCTGCCAGAACGCATCTGTATCTATCGGAATTAAAATTTGTGATGCCTGCATAATAGAAACTTTAGCTGAGATCAAACGTTTGACAAATACACTGAACTCCCCAACATCGGGTTATATGAAGGAACGTACCGGATATAACCGCACTGCGTTAAATCCTGCAGGCATTTATGATAAGTAGCGCCACCGGAAATCTTAGCCTGCTTCATTAAGTCGCGGCTGAAAACAGATATAGGGATACGGCTGTCCTGTTGCCGGTAAGCATACAGGATAGCCATATACAAGCTGATATGCGAAGGCCCGATTCTTGGATCCTCGCGTATCATTTCCATAAAACCAAATAGTGCCTTAGTATCATCC
>JAEWBD010000471.1 GCA_023391315.1 Bacteroidota bacterium
CTAATGTACTGTGGCATGCCATTCGGCCAGATTATTCTAACCGCATCAAACGAATCACGCACGCCGATACCAAAGTTGGTAAGTGCCCGCCTGATCGTTTTTACCTGGTAGAGATCGCCTGCTTTCAGTTCCACCTGTGCACCTATGCCCAGCCGGTTATTTTTATTATTGCCATAAGACAAACCGGTTAACTGCACCTGCATGTAATGGCTCGAATTGCCGCCATCATTTCTTATAATATAAAGACCGGCGGGGCCTGTCATAAATATATCATCATCGCCATCTAAATTGAGATCGGCGATGGCTGTATGCAAACCTTGTGTGGCCGTTTGCGGCAACATGTTTGAAGCATTACTGAAACCTTTTGTTGTATCGTTATGAAATAATTGTAATCCCTTTGAGCCGTCTGCCGTAGTTCCGGCAACCAAAATATCTTCATGCCCGTCATTATCAAAATCAATAAACGTTACACCGGATATATTTACATTTTTAAGTGCATCAGAAAACACCTGCGATGCCGCGTCGGGCACATACCCGTTTTTGCCGGTGTTTTTAAGCAGGAAAGAGTTGCCGCCTTTTACACCGCCAACAAACAAATCGGGCATGCCATCGTTATTGTAATCTGCAAATGCAATGGCATTGCCTTTATAAGCAAACAGTTTAACAGAATCAGTATAATTGGAGAATTTTGAATGCCTGTTGTTATTTATTAACTGTACCGAACCATTTGTTGTTACCAAGGCTATATCAAGATCGCCGTCAGTATCCCAGTCACCAAAATCCATATCTTTTATACCGGCTGTTAAGACGAGGTTCATGGCACCGGCCTGTTCACTAAAAGTGCCGTCGCCATTATTCCTGAAAAACTTGTTTGTATTGGTACAGCCTACGTATAAATCAAGATCGCCATCCTGGTCAAAATCGGCTATTAAAAGTTTATTGCCGTCGGAAATTTTACTTAAGCCAATATCTTTTCTTACCCTTGAAAAATTGCCATCGCCGCGATTTTGAAACAGCACGATGCCTTTTGTGGTGGATATAAATAAATCCTGGTAACCATCATTATCATAATCTGCAAAAGCTGCCGCCAGCTCTTCCGTTTTAAGGTCAACACCGGCAGTGGCGGGCACTTCGGTAAAATTGCCAAAATCTCTTTTAAAAAGAAAATGTGTGGACGTTGAACCGGGCGTGCCAAAACTTGAATAGATATACATGTTGCCTGTGCCATCATCGTCCACAAGTGCCAAAACAGAACGGGTTGAATTGGAAATGCCCGGTGTGGCAATACCGAGCGTTTGCGAAACATCTGTAAACTTTATATCCTGCCATGAAGCATTATTGTTTTTATAATCGGCCTGCGTAAACCGGCTGTCATTAAAATCTGCATTCACTTCGGGCAAGGCAGGCGGTTCTATTTCAGCCATGCTGATGGCATAAATTCTTGATACTTCCATTACCTTATGAAACTGCTGTATATAATATGCCGCTTTTTCAGGCTGGTTTTTTTGCAGTAAGGCAACGGCTTCTTTATAAGGCGCTGCTGCCAGATCAGAAAATTCCGGCGCTATTTTCTTTATGCTTTGCAGGTAATAAAGTGAAGAATCTGTTTTGCCTTGCGCCGCCAGCAATTCAGTTAACTGCATGCGCACAGCAATGTTGGAAGGATTGACTTCGAGTATTTTTAAAAGATTGTATTGTTGCGCCGCCACATCTAAACTGTTCTTTGCCAGCATTGATAACATATAATACGCTGTCATATTTTTCCCGTCAATGCTTAATGCCAGGTTCAATTGTTTTTCGGCGGCGTCCCTATTGTTTTGCTTTATATAACTGGCAGCCAGTATCTGCATCAGGTCAGTATTCTTTGGTTGTATTTTTAAACCTGCCTGCACTTCTTTTTCAACTTCATCAAACTTGTTTTTATTAAGATAGATCAGGGAAAGATCCACATAGTTCAGAACGTTAGTGGGATCGGCCTTTATGGCTTTCTTAAAAGCTATTTCCGCTTCATTGAATTTGCCGTCATGCAACAAAGTAATGGCATTAATTCTTGGTGAATTATTGCCTGCAGCATCATTTTTTGAATCGTCGGTTTTGTTTTTACAAGCGGTAAAAAACAATGTAAACATGGCGGCCATCGAAACGAAATAAAAGCGAATCAATATTTTACTTGGCATATAAATCAGGCTTACAAAAGTGTGGGTGAAGATAGTAATAATCAACATGACTAATATCACACCTGTTCTATGCATTTCTCTTTATATTTACCCGCATTTATTAAGCTGAAAATATTTTTTGTAATGGGAAGAAAAGCTGCCAAAACAATAGCTGTGGTGATTTTTATCGGCTTGCTTGCCGCAACCTACTTTTTATCCAGGGGTAATTCATTTGCAAACGGCGATACCGTTGCAGACAGCCGGCAAAAAGAAGAGGCTTTAAAGAAATATGGTTTTTATCTTGAGCCTGTAAATAAAGCAGCCGGTATAACGTTTACGCATATTTGCCCTGATGTTGATCCTAAACTGGAGCATATTAAAATGCAGATTGCTTCTATGGGCGCTTCTGTTTCTGTTTGTGATTTTGATAATGACGGCTGGAATGACCTTTATTTTACCAACAGCAAAACCGGCAGTAAAAATGCTTTATACCGTAACCTTCGCGATGGAAAGTTTGAAGACGTAGCGGACGCCGCAGGCCTCGCCGATGTAAACACAAAAGGCACGGGTGTTTCAATGGGTGCGGTCTGGGGAGATTATGATAACGACGGATTTAAAGACTTGCTTTTATACAAATGGGGAAAGCCTGAATTGTTTAAAAATATTGATGGGAAAAGATTTGAACGTGTAACAGATGGCAGCGGCCTGCCTGCCTGGGTAAACGCCAACAGCGCTATATGGTTTGACTTTAATAATGATGGCCTGCTTGATATTTTTATTGGCGGATATTACAAGGAAGATATTAACATAGATAGTTTGCACACCACCAAAATGATGCCCGAGAGTTTTCGCTATGCCAATAATGGCGGCAGAAAATATCTTTTAATGAACATGGGGAGTGGCAGGTTTAAAGATGTAGCGGAAGCGTATGGCATCACTTCCACCAAATGGGTGCTTGCGGCTGCGGCTGCAGATTTTAACGGCGATGGCTTTCCTGAATTATATGTTGCCAACGATTATAATGTGGATGAATTTTATTTGAATGAAGGCGGGAAAAGATTTGAAGAAAAAGGTAATGCCGCCGGTGTTGGCCGCATACCTAAAAGCGGCATGAGCGCTTCACTTGGCGATATAAATAACGATGGAAATATTGGTGTGTATACAACCAACATTACAGAGAAAGGCATATTGATACAAGGTAATAATTACTGGCTGCCCAACAGTGAGAATATGAAAGATAACCCATCGTTTGTAAACCTTGCGCAAATTTCAGGTATTGAAAATGCAGGCTGGGCTTATGGGGCACAGCTCGGCGATTTAAACAATGATGGTTATATGGATTTGTATGTTGCCAATGGGTTTATATCAGCTAAAAAAAATACCTCTTACTGGTACGATTATTCAAAGGTAACAGGCGGTAACAGCACTATCATCGGCGATGCCAAAAACTGGCCCGATATGCAGGGTAAAAGCCAGTCAGGTTATGAGGAAGATAAAGTATGGCTGAATAACAGCGATGGCCTGTTTGAAGATGTATCAGGAAAGGTTTGCCCGCCCGCCACTTATGATGGACGTGCCGTAGCCCTGGCCGACTTATGGAACCGTGGTGTGCTGGATGTAATTGTTGCCAATCAGAATAATATACCGTTGGTTTATAAAAATGATCCTCGCAATGATAATCACTGGATCGATTTTGATTTGGTGGGAAAAGTGTCTAACGCAGATGCTGTTGGCGCCAAAGTGATGGTTGAATGGGGCGGTGGCAAAAAGCAGGTGCAGGTAGTTACCGGAGGCATGGGCTTTTCTTCGCAAAACCAGCACAGGCTTCATTTTGGTTTGGGCGAGAGTGATAAAGCAGATAAAGTAACTGTTTACTGGCCTTCAGGCCATGTGGACACAATAGAGCATCCTGAAATAAATAAACTGCATATTATAAAAGAAACCAAATAGCTGATGGAACAGGAATTAAAAGCAGAGCGCTTGCCAAAAACCAATGCGTTTTCTCAGTGGATAAAAAATAATTTTCAATATATACCGCCCGCCTTTATTACACTTATATTGTTGGTGGGCCAGTTTACGTATGGCATTCTGGACAGTTACATAAGCCTTATAGTTGCCATTGGTACATCCGTAATTTCGGAGATGGTATTGGCAAGAACCATTTTAGGCACAAAAAAAAATCTTGCCAGTGCTTATATAACAGGCATAAGCGTGGGCATATTGATAAGATCGAATGTTATATGGCCCTATTTTATTACGGCTTTGCTTTCTATTCTCTCTAAATATGTATTGCGTTATAAGGGCAGGCATTTATGGAACCCAAGCAATTTTGGCGTTTCATGGATGCTTTTTTTGGGCAGCATGAATGTTGCCGGCCTTAGCATACAGTGGGGCAGCAACCTCGCCGCTATGTCGGTTATATGGATGTTGGGGTTACTTATTGTAAACAGGGCCAAAAGGCTGCATGTAACTATAGCCTACGTTATAAGTTTTATCCTGCTTGCTTATATACGCTGCCTTATTACAGGCGATGCTTTTCTGGCAGAACTATCGCCGCTTACCGGGCCAATGTACCAGTTGTTTATTTTCTTTATGATTACAGACCCCGGAACCTCTGTATCTACTAAAAAAGGAAGGATTATAGTGGTGATACTCGTAGCGCTTGTTGAATTTATTTTGCGCCTCAACCATTTTATCTATGCGCCGTTTTATGCCTTATTCCTTGTGGGCCCGGTAGCGAAATATATTGATTTAAAAAGACAAAGCCCGATGCAAATAAAATAACTCCAGATTTTTCCTGCATTAATGCAGGCTGTGCTACGTCTTCGCAAAGCCGACTATTATAAAGCTTTAAAGAGCTTAACAGGCAGGTATTTTTATATGCGGAAACCGGGGGGTTAAACTGTAACAATTATTTAAAGAATCCTAACCGCTTTTCCTTTTATACGGTCAATTTTTTGTTTTTTTTCAATTGAAAAATTGAATAAGTTTGTTAGCGATACCACTATGAACTGTTTGTGAATTTTTAATCCGTTACCAAACCTGCATGTTATGCAATTCCAAAACTTAAAAAACTTCAGGCTGCCTGAGGGCTTCCGGGGAAGGCCTGCCTGGTATGTACAAAGCTGGTGGCTTGTACAAATGCTGCTCTTTAAAACCTCACCGCAATTTATGTATGGCTGGCGGCGTTTTTTGCTGCGCAGCTTTGGCGCCAGGATAGGCAGAAAAGCTATCATAAGGCCTACCGTGCACATACAATTTCCCTGGAAGCTGGAAGTGGGCGATTATAGCTGGATAGGAGACGATGTTGTATTATATAACCTTGGCAAAATAAAGATCGGCAGCCATTCGGTAGTGTCACAACGGTCTTATTTATGCACGGGCAGCCATGAGCATAACAAAGAAACGTTTTCCATATATGCTGAACCTATTGTTATTAACGATCAATGCTGGCTGGCTGCAGATGTATTTGTTGCGCCGGGCGTGCATATCGGCGGGGGTACCGTGGTGGGTACAAGGTCTTGTGTGTTTGAATCATTGCCCGAAGCTAAAATTTGTTTTGGCAGCCCTGCTGTGGTGGTGAAAGACAGGATATGTTTACAGGATAGTTTAAAAGTTGCGTTTACCAGGCCGCTAGAAATGCTGCCAATAGAATTATGGGCAGGTTATAACCCGGCATCGAGGGGTGAGTGGTAATAATGATGCATAAAAATTGCATCCTGAAGCCTGCGGCTTGCCGTAATAATGAATCGCTTACAAGCCTGCCCTAAATCCCCAATACTTCTTTCAATTTAGCATATCCAGATTTGCTTACCGGTATTTTAGGGCCGGTAGAAAGCAGCAAGAGATGATTATCTTTTTCGTATGCATCTATTCTTGTTATGAGCTGTGTATTCACGATATAAGAACGGTGTACGCGCACAAACTGAAAGGCCTGCAGCGATTCATCAAAATACCCCATTGTTTTCTTTTTAAGGAAGGAACCTTCACTGGTAAAAATCTTTACATAATCATCGGCAGCTTCCAGGTATTGTATTTGCGAAACGGGTATTATTTTAATCTTGCTGCCGTCTTTTACCACTACGCGGTTTTGCTGCACAGGCGATTGGCCTGCCGCTTCCAGTACAGCCTCTGTTCTTTGCGCAACAACAGGTTTTTGTTGCTGCAAATATTTCTGTATGGCTTTCTCAAAGCGGTCTTTGCTGAAAGGCTTTAATAAATAATCTATTGCATTGCTTTCAAAAGCCTTGATGGCATATTCATCAAAAGCGGTTGTAAATATTACTGCAGGCGGTTCTTCTATCAGTTCCAGCATTTCAAACCCGGTTATCTTAGGCATCTGTATATCAAGAAAAATAAGATCAGGATTATACTGGTTAATGGCTTTCAGGCCTTCAAAGCCATCATTACATTCCGCTGCAATATTTACAGCGGAATAGGCCTGTAAATATTCTTTTACAATACTCCTGGCCAGCGGCTCATCATCAATAAGAATTACATTCATATAGCTTGAGGAATAAGTATAGTGGTTATAAAATTATTTTCTTCTTTTTCTGTGGTTAATAAATCCTGTCTTGCAAACAGCAGGAATAACCTGCGCTGTATGGAAGGCAGCCCAAAACCGGTGCCTTTTAATGGCTGCGAAGTTTCAGGATCAAAAGGATTTTTTACTGATACGATAAGGCTGTTATCTTTTTTGAATGCATGTACCTTTATCATTACTTCGCCTGTAGTATCGTATAACCCGAACTTAATAGCGTTTTCCACTACTGGTTGCAACAGTAAAGAAGGCAACTTCAGATCAAGCGCAGCTTCTTCACAAATTATATCAGTTTGCAAGCGGTAACCAAACCGCACTTTTTCAATTTCGAGGTATAGTTCAAGGTATTGCATTTCTTCTTTCAGCGTATTCCATTGCTTTTCGTCTTTCTTTAAAGTGCCGCGTAAAAATTCACTCAACTGGTTTATCATGTGCCTTGCCTTTTCGGGCTGAACAGCCGTTAAAGCGCTGATAGAATTTAAACTGTTGAATAGAAAGTGCGGCTGTAATTGCTGCCTTAATTTATACAGCTCCGCTTCTTTTGCCAGTTGCTCTGCCTCTGTTCTGCGTTCATTCATTTCTTTTTGCTCCTCCTGGTTATACCATAATAAACTTATCATTGCAATACAACTTACCAGTAAAAAACCTACCCCGAACCTTATGCCTGCCGTATGCTGTGACAGCTCGATATAATGCACATCGTCGCCCAGAAAAACATTAAACAGGAATTTTGACAGCAGCGAACCCATGCCGCTTACACATATACCTATAAAAAGTATGTACCAGTATTTTTCACGCTGGGGCAAATAATACCGCATATTATTTACTATAAGAAAAGAAATGCCGCCCAGCAATCCAGATGTTACAAGCGTGTCAATCAGAATTTCATATACAGTGAATGAGAGCTCCGAAAGCACATATGCATGCACGGCACTTACAATAAGCCACCAGCTTACGTTAAGAAACAGCAATCCCCTGTTTGATGTGCCTGTTATCAAAAGATGTTTAATTTAACTGCATGGTTGTATGCAAGAAGTTTTCCTGCAGGTGCGAAGCCCGCATTAATGTAAGCTTGGTGTATATTTCACCATTCTCTTCTTCGGAAATGCGGGAATAAATTTCAACGCCATCGTTTAAACTGTTTAGCTCATGCACTTCGCTCACATCTATAAACCGCCAGTGTACAGGCTTATTTGCAGCGTTTAGAAAATTATCCTGCTCTTTATGCCCGAATAATCTTGCTTTTTGAAATGCATGTAATTCATCATCGGCGCTTATTAAACGTAATTGCTCATCAAACTGCGGTGTGTGCGCGCCATCTCCGCATAATATTCTGTAAACCAGTTTAGCGAGATACCACTTCATAGATTTAATGTATTTGTTTGATTATAGAATAACTTGTATACTATGTAATAACCGGCCTGTTGCACAGCGCCTGCCGCAACTATGACATCATTAATAGTGCAAAAGGTTGCTGCCGGGATTTAATAATTTCTTATTTCAATTCCACCGAATACGCAGGCGCCTTTCAGGATAATCGTTTTATTGGCATCGGGCGATGAAATGTTTACCTGCCGCTTATCTTCTACGCCGCCAAACACAGCCGTCATACGGTTTTTAACATTCCAGTTGCCCGGTAAAATGAGCTTTGCCCCGCCAAAAACGGCATTTATTTCAAGCTCTACTATTTGCTTTATGTCGGCCTGAGCGAGGTTGATTTCTGCACCGCCCATGAAGGCGTTTACCTCGCCGCCCATAAAATTCTTCGAAAGAATAAGTTTGTTCACGCTGCCGAAAACAGCATTTATCTCTACAAATTCCGCATCTGCCGCATCATTTTCTTTAGTGTTTACAGGTTCTGTTACTATATTGGTTATGGCAGGATTTGCAAATTTGGTGTTCATTTTTTCTTCGAACCTGTCCCATTTCCGGTAAAATCTTTTGTCGTGCGACGTATGTGGCTTTATTATAAAAACAATCCCAATAAGTATAAAAATACCAGGCCACAAAAATTTATCCATATGTGCATCGGGCATAATATCATTTATCAAAAAGGCACTGCCGATGATCATCATTATGTAGCCGCCTGCATTTCTGAACCCGCTTTTAAGACTGATAAGCAGGCCTATGCCAATCAGCAGCATGGGCCAGTCAAACATCCAGGCTGGTATGTCGGCGCCCACCTGCCTTGCAAGTAATAAGCCGCCTACAATTAGCAGTAATATGCCTGCCCAAATACGGCCGCTGCCATTATCGTGCATCTGCCTTCTCCATTCTTCCCTTCTTCTTTCTTGGCTGTCCATTTGATTGTTTTAATTTGTGATACAAAAATATTGAGGAGATTTTTTGGTATAAAGGTGCTTTAGGTTTGCCCGCTTATAATGTAGGTAAAACCCTGAAAGCAGTAGGTAAATGCTTCGGAGTTGTTCTTTTACCCCAACTGTTTTCCTATTTCCCAATGCAGGCCGCAAACATCTATCAGTCTTCCCAGCCTCCATCCATGAGCTTCACTTACGGGGAAAACTTCCACAGCGCCTGCTGCCAGTGCCGTTTTGAACATGGTATCCGGATCGGACACTGTTAAGATCATTCTTACCGTGTTACCTCCAACATTTTCCGGCTCATTGCTTTTATCAGCAGCATCGCTAACCCAAAATACCGAGTCTCCAACAGATAGTTTAACAACTGCATTACCATCCGGATCTTCAAGCCGATAAGTTTCTATTGCATTAAAGGCAGCTTTATAAAAACTAACTGCCTTAGCGCTATCATTAACTGAAAGCCAAGGCGCAATGGAAGCTGGTGTTATTGTATTATCAGGCATAGTTTAAAAACTTTATCAGTATTCCGCCATTACTTCGTCTTTGTAACACCAAAGCCATCTTTCACCGGGCTCGGCGGAGATAACAACCGGGTGGCCGCTGCGGTGATAATGTTTGGTGGCGTGTTTATGTGGCGAACTATCACAACACAGGGTAGCACCACAGGTTTGGCAGGTTCTTAAATGTACCCACTCGCCCCCGTTTTTTATACACTCTTCACATACCAGTTCTTTAGGCGGTTTTATTTCGGTGATGGACTGAATGTGCCCGCATACTTCGTTCATAGCGATATTATTTATATTTCAGCAAGATATTTATGCACAAAACTTATGGCCATAGACCCTTCGCCAACGGCAGACGCCACACGGTTCATGGCGCCGGCACGCACATCACCTGCCGCAAAAATGCCCGGGCAGCTTGTTTCCAGTAAATACGGATCGCGTTCCAGTTTCCATGCCTTGTGAAAATTCTCACACAGGTTTAAATCCCTTCCCGTTTCAATAAAACCTTTATTGTTTGTTATTACCAAACCATGCAGCCATTCGGTATAAGGTTTTGCGCCAATGAAAATGTACAGTGCGGCTGCATCCACGGTATGGGTTTCGCCGGTTTCAACCTGTTTTATTACTAACTGCTCCAGCCGTTCATTGCCCCTGGCTTCCACTACTTCACTCAAAATGCAAACAGTAATATTATGTACACTTTTTATCTGGTCTATTAAATAAGAAGACATGGTATAAGACAGGCTATCCTTTCTTATTAAAATAGTTACCTGCCTGGCAAACTTGGAAAGATACATGGCTGCCTGCCCGGCCGAATTACCACCGCCTACAATAAAAACATCTTTGCTTTTGCAGGCCAGCGCTTCTGTATTGGCTGCGCCGTAATAAACGCCTGCGCCCGTAAATTTTTCTATCCCGGGCGTTGAAAGCTGCCTGTAATCAACACCGGTTGTAATTACGATTGATTTGGTCATGATAGAACTGTCATCTTCCAAAATAATCTTCTTGTAATTATCCTGCAATTCAATGCTTTTTACAGTTTGCGGCGAAAGAAAATCTGTACCAAATCTTTTCGACTGCGTAATGGCCCTTTTAGTAAGATCTGAACCGCTTAAACCCGTTGGAAAACCAAGATAATTTTCAATACGTGAACTGGTACCTGCCTGGCCGCCGGGCGCTTTTCTTTCTATTAATAAAGTTTTTAAACCTTCAGATGATCCATATACAGATGCCGCCAAACCAGCCGGGCCTGCACCAATAATTACAACATCATATATCTCGTTTTTGGCTTCGGGGTTTAAACCAATGTGCCTTGCCACATCAATGATTTTAGGGCTCAGCAGCAGCTTCCCGTCTTCAAAAAATATGGCCGGTAAATCTTTGGCTTCAATATTATTCAATTGCATGAGCTGGTGCGCATCTTCCGAATTTGCATCAAGCCATTGATAGGGAATAAGATTGCCGGATAAGAATTCTTTTATTTCATGGCTTTTTGGAGAGAATTGATAACCTACCAGTTTTATGCCTTTAAACTCTGGATGAAAACTGTTCTGCCAGTCATCCAGCAGATCGTCCAATACCGGATATAATTTTTCTTCAGGAGGATCCCAGGGCTTGGTAAGATAATAATCAAGCTTAACGGTATTGATAGCTTTTATGGCAGCGTCTGTATCAGAATAAGCAGTGAGCAAAACTTTTTTGGCGTCGTCATAAAATTCCATTGCCTGCGTTAAAAAATCAACGCCCTGCATTTCAGGCATGCGCTGGTCTGAAATAAACATGGCTACGGTTTCGCCTTTATTTTTTAGCTCCAGCAAGCTGCCTAAAATTTCTTTTGCAGATGAAGTGCTGAGTACGCGGTATTCCTGCCTGAATTTATTTTTCAGGTCGCGTGTAATGGCACGTAAAACCTGAACATCGTCGTCTATTACAAATATGATTGGCTGATTCATGTAGTTTATTTAAATGGGAAGGCAAACTTCAAAAATTGTTGCGCCCGGCGCTGATTTTACTTTTACGGTGCCGTTATGCTGCTGCATAATCCGGTTTACCACGTCAAGCCCGAGGCCGCTGCCCTTGCCCATTTCTTTGGTTGTAAAGAAAGGCATAAATATCTTTTGTTGTACATCCTCCGGAATACCCGGGCCGTCATCTTTAATATACACTTTTACAAATTTCTCATCATGCCCTGATGTTATGGTGAGATTGCCTTTACTATTTATTTCCATTGCATCAATAGCGTTATCAATTATGTTTGTCCATACCTGGTTCAGCTCGCCGGGAAATGCTTTTATTGCAGGGATGGTTTCATCAAAATCTTCTATTACATTAATATTGCCTTGGCGCAGTTTATAGTTCAGCATAGCTAATGTATTGCGTATGCCGGTATGGATATTTACTATTTGCCTGTCGGCATCTTTATCCATAAAAGTAAAATTTTTAACTGCGCCCACGAGGCCTGATATGCGCTCTGCCGAAATGCGGATGTCATCCGCCATTTTATGTGTAACAAGATAATTGCTTACCCACTCAATTAACACAGGTAGTTCCTGCGGCGCAGAACATGTTTTAAATACATCCAGTTCACTGCTTGTAAAACCTTTTTCCACAAGCCCTTCTGTGTCGGTATCCCCGAGGCCATTATCATAAAGCCAGTCATTAATCTCATCTTCCAATGAAGCCTTTTGCATAAAGCTTAGTGTTGCAGGTTCTGTATTAATTTTTGTATTGATGAGGTTACTGATCTTATCAATTCGTTCAGCTGGTATTTGTAATCCCGAAACCTTTTTAAATAAATGCGGTAATTGGTTTACCTGGGTTTGCAATAGCGCAGCCGCTCTTGATATGGCGGCTGCAGGATTATTTAATTCGTGTGCAAGCCCTGCGGAGAGTTTGCCCAGCGCAAACATTTTTTCGTTTTGCTGTTGTATAGAAGTGAATTCACGAACGCGGTTTATCATCATATGCACCAGCGTTTCCGTTAGTTCATAATTATCCGCCATGCCCGCCTTTATTTTTTCGGCGCTGCATTTAAAAACATTTGATTTTTCCAGGGCTTCACCAAAGGCCGGCGTAATGGTTGCCCTTGAATAGGGAAGGAAACCGGTTACCTGGCCCGCATCCAGTATGCGCAGTTCTCTCTGCTTACCCTGTTGCACAACGCATATACGCAGTTTGCCTTCAAGCACAATATATAATTGATTAACCGGGTCGCCGGTATTAAATAATAAATCGTTTTGTTCCAGTTCCACTACTTCGCCCTGGCTTATCAGCCATTGTAATTGGGCGGCGGGAATATTATGAAAATCGCTAAATGCCTGCAGGTGCTCAACAGTAAGTTCCTTCATACAAATAATTAAAGATAGTGCTGTCTGCAAGTTCAGGTGTATTCAATTACTGGCAAAAGAAAAGTTAAGTGCTCCGGGCTGGCGCTATGAGACGGGTTGATTGGAAACCGGTGTGTATAATTCCTGCCTTAGCCGTTTTAATGTAAACTTATCTTTGGCGCATGTCTGCCGAAAAAATTATTGCCGACTGGAAGCAAAAGAAGTTCAAGCCTGTTTACTGGCTTGAAGGAGAGGAGCCTTTTTTTATTGATGAGGTAGTAAATTATGCCGAACATAAAATTTTAAACGAAAGCGAGGCTGCATTTAACCTTACGGTTTTTTACGGTAAAGATGCAGATTGGCCAAGCGTGGTAAATGCCTGCATGGGCTACCCGATGTTTGGAGAAAGAAAAGTGGTGGTACTGAAAGAGGCACAGCAAATGAAAGACATTGAAAAGCTGGAGAATTATATTTCCAAACCACTGGCTTCCACGGTTTTTGTAGTGAGTTATAAAGAAAAGAAGCTGGATGCCCGTACGAAGTTTTCCAAAGCGGTTAAGCAGCACGGAGAACTGCTTTCTACAAAAAAAATTTATGAGAACCAGTTACCTGAATGGACGCAGCAGGCGGCGGCAGGCCTTGGGTTATCCATCAATCAGAATGCATTATTGTTATTGGTTGACCACATAGGAAATGATCTCAGCCGCATGAAGAATGAGCTTGAGAAAATCTCTATTAATCTCCATCAAAGAAAAACAATTACAGAAGATGATATTGAAAAGTTTGTAGGCGTAAGCAAGGAGTTTAACGTGTTTGAGCTGCAGGATGCCATCAGCCAGAAAAACCTGCCGAAAGCCATTCGTATCATTCAATATTTTCAATCCAATCCAAAAGCTGCGCCATTACAATTAGTGTTGCCCACTTTGTATAATTACTTCAGCAAAATATATATGGCCGCTGCTCTGAATGATTATTCTGAAAATGCATTAAAACCGCTGTTTTATAATAATCCTTTTGCTGCGAGGCAAGCTTTAACGGCTGTGAAAAACTATGGCTTTTCCGGCGCGGAAAAAATTATTTTATTGCTGCATGAATATAACCTGAAAGGCATTGGCATTAACAGCGCTATATCAGGCAGCGCTGCTGATGGCGAATTTTTAAAAGAACTTGCTGCAAAGATTATTATGGCGGCTTAATTTTTCGTGGTTGAGTAAACAATTTTATTTCAACGTAAACTTTATATAATCGTCAGGATAATTCAGCTTTGAAGTTTCATCAAAGCTGCCGGCTTTCACATGAATGAAATTTACCTGTTCCTGCTTATAATCGTATAAAATAGTATTGGTTATTTCAAGTGTGTTTACAAACGATATATTATTACATTCAAGATAACTCCAGATGCTGCCTTCTTCACTTTCAAAACCATCAAACTTTAAATTTAAAACCTTGCCATCAGCTTTTATAATAAGGTGTTTATTGATATATTGCTGAACCAGTTTTTCAGAATTGGCTTTATCATTTTTATTCAAAAGGTCAACCTTGCCTTTATAGGTTTGACGGATAGTTTTTTCAAGATCATCTGTAAAAATGCGCACACTTATTTCGAGCGTATTATTGGCTTTATCGTGTTCAATCTCCGTCATTGATATATAAAACGGGTGTAGCAGGGAAAGCATTGCCGTAAAAAACAGTTGTGTTATTATTGCGCTCATTTTATTTGCAAAGCCGCAAAACTCTGCATTAATCAGATACAACAAATACGCATGCATAATTTTGGTTTATATTTTACAACCGGTCTTGAACATATTTTAACCTGGGAGGCGCTTGACCACATTCTGTTTGTGGCGGCTTTATGCCTGCGGTACCAGTTTAAAGACTATAAAAAAATACTCATTCTTGTAACTGCATTTACCATTGGTCATTGCACCACGCTTGTATTAAGCACGTTCAATATTATCAGCATAAAAAGCAGCATCACTGAATTTTTTATTGCACTTACCATACTGCTCACAGCGGTAAGCAATGTTTTTGTAAAAGATGTGTCGCAGCAAAAAAAAGTTTCGTTCATCTATTTTATGGCGCTGGTTTTTGGAATGGTGCATGGCCTTGGCTTTGCCTACAGTTTGAAAAGCATGCTCGGGAAAACGGAGAATATATTTATACCATTGCTCGCCTTTAACTGCGGTATTGAAATCGCTCAAATTTTGGTGGCGTTGGTGGTACTCATCGTTTCCTATATATTTGTAGCCATCCTGAAAGTTCCATTTCGTTACTGGCTGCTTTTTATCAGCGGAATTATATTCGGGCTTTCATTGCAAATGGCGGTTGAAAGAAATCCTTTCGGGGAAAAGCACAGTGATGAAGTAACATGGTCAGCCGCTCTAATGTGCCGGGATGTAATAACGCGGTCAGGCATATAATGCGCCTGGCTGGTATCTTGTTTCTGAAAAGTATTTGAATCAATATAAAATATACCTCAGCATAATGAAGCCGTTTTTAGTTTGTTTATGTATGATAGCAGCTACGGCCGCTATCGCCCAGTCGCAGTTTTACAACAACCCGCAAAGCAACCATGGCAACCGCTTTGAAGACCTTGGTTTTTTATTGCCTACGCCGAATGAATACAGAACGGCAAGTGGCGCCCCCGGCCCCAAATACTGGCAGCAGAAAGCCAACTATGATATTGATGTTACGCTGGATGAGCAGAACAATTATATACGCGGAAAAGAAACCGTAACTTATTTTAACCAGTCGCCTGATAAATTGGATTATATCTGGCTGCAACTGGATGAAAATATCCACAACCCGCAAAGCGATAACAATAAAGATAATACCGGTAAAATAGGCGACCGCGTTACCAGTGTGCAGCTTATGAATTTTGAGCCCGGCAGAAAAATGGAAGGTTATGGTGTAAACCTCGCCAAAGTTACCGATGCCTCCGGCAAAGATCTAACCTATACGGTGGTTCAAACCATGATGCGTATTAATTTACCATCGCCTTTGGCGCCCGGCCAGCAATTTGTTTTTAAGATTGACTGGAACTATAAGATCAATAACAAACATGAGATTGGAGGCCGCGGTGGTTATGAAAATTTTCCCGAAGACGGCAACAATCTTTACTCAATTACACAATGGTACCCGCGCATGGCCGTGTACAGCGATTTTAAGGGGTGGGAACATAGCCAGTTTACCGGCGGCGCCGAATTTGCTTTAACCTTCGGCGATTTTAAAGTAAAGATTACCACACCGGCAGATCATATTGTGGCAGCTACAGGCGAATGCACTAACCTGAAGCAAATGCTTTCTGCCGCACAATATAACCGCTGGCAGCAGGCACATTCCGCTTCACAGCCTATGGAAATTGTAACACTGGATGAAGCTAAAGCGGCAGAACAATCCAAAAGCACGGCCACTAAAACCTGGGTTTTTGAAGCAAAAAATGTAAGGGATTTTGCATTCAATTCTTCCCGCAAATTTATATGGGACGGCATGCAGATTGACATTAATGGAAAGAAGATAATGGCGCAAAGCTATTATCCCAAAGAAGCATATACGCTTTGGAGCAAGTATTCCACCAAAGTTGTTGCACATACATTAAGAACCTATAGTAAACATACGATTCCTTATCCTTATCCGCAGGCTACATCCGTTGAGGCGGCCAATGGTATGGAATATCCTATGCTGGCAATGAATTATGGAAGAACAGAAAAAGATGGCACCTACAGCGAGGGAACAAAATATGGAATGATTGGTGTAACCATTCATGAAGTGGGTCATAACTTTTTCCCGATGATCGTAAATAGCGATGAACGCCAGTATTGGTGGATGGATGAAGGTTTGAATACCTTCTGCCAGTTTTTAACAGAGCAGGAGTTTGATAATAACTATCCTTCTACCCGCGGGCCTGCACATTTAATTACCGGTTACATGCGCCTGCCGAAAGATAAACTTGAACCGATTATGACAAAGGGCGATGCCGTAGCAAGTGTGGGTTCCAACGCATATGCAAAAGCCTCTACCGGTTTAAATATCCTTCGTGAAACCGTTATGGGCCGCGACCTGTTTGACTATGCTTTTAAACAATATTCAGAAAGATGGGCGTTCAAGCATCCTACGCCGGCTGATTTGTTCAGAACGTTGCGTGATGCCAGCGGCGTGGATATTGATTGGTTTATACGCGGCTGGTTTTTTGGAACAGACCCGGTTGACATTTCTTTAGACAGTGTACAATGGTTTAAGCTGGCGGATAATAATACCATGACATTTCAGCCGCAAACTTTCAGAACAATTGGCCAGGATAGAAACAAAGAAAGCCAGGATATTAAGTTTGCCACTGATGCCGATACGGCCTTGCGTGATTTTTATTATTACAATCGCGGCGCCGATGCCATGATGCGTGCCGGCGACCAGGCAGCAAAAGATGCGGCTTCGCTTGATAAGGAAAATTTTGATACCTGGAAGGGCAAAAATTTTTATGAGCTTAGTTTCAGTAACCTTGGCGGTTTGGTAATGCCTGTAATAATTGAATGGACTTATAAAGATGGCACCAAAGAAATACAGCGTGTGCCTGTAACCGTTTGGCTTAAAAATGAAAAACAGTTCAGTAAAGTATTTATAAAAGACAAAGAAGTTAGTGGTATTCGTTTAGACCCTTACCGTGAAACGGCTGATATAAATGAAGAGAACCAAATGTGGCCGCAAATGCCTATGCCGTCTAAATTCCAGTTGTTTAAAATGCAGGGCAGCTTTGGTGCAAGAGGCCAGAGCGCAGGCGGCAATGCGATGCAGAAAGCAGGACAGAAATGATGCGGTGAATCGCCAAACGCGAATAATATTTACGTGATTATTTGAAGATGTTTATAGAATTTAAACTATAATGAAGATCAAAAAGCCGCAAACATTGCGGCTTTTTGGTTCAATATAATTGAGTGTTTAAAGAAATCGCCCGTTCCTGCATTTTTCACGTTTAACGATTCATGATTCACGCTAATTTTGCGCCCTTATGCGTATTGCAGTAATTGAACATGCAGAAAGCGGCGATTATCCCGAATACCTTTTTTCTTTAATTGAAGAGAAGGCCAGCGAGCATAGTTTCCAGGTGAAACCCTGGAGCAATTCGGTGCCTGTATCGCAGCAGCATATTGCTGAAAATGCCCTTATTACTATTTCGCTTGATAATCATTCCTCCTTTTTCTTAAACTGGCTGTACCAGGTAAAAATTCCTTCTGTCATAAAAAAAATAAAAGCGGATGTTGTGGTTAACCTGAATGGCATTGCCTCTTCAAGAATAAAGACCCCGCAGCTAATTGCCACCGGCCCGGATTTTTTAAAACAGGATATAAAGCACCCCAATAAGGTGATGAAGTTTGCCCGTGATCATTTTAATGTTTCCCAAAAAGTTGCGGCCCATATATTAAATTATTCAACCAAAGAATCAAACTTACTTTTAAACGTGCAGGACAAAATACAATACCTGCCTTTTACCGCGCCCACTGTTTTCAGAACGTTTGAATGGCATGAAAAAATAATGATAAAGGCGCAGTTTGCCGATAACAAAGAATATTTTATATCGGTTATTGAAGATGAGTCGCTGAATGATTTTGTGTTACTGCTGAAAGGTTTTTCGCGTTTCAAAAAATGGCAGCAGAGCAATATGCAGTTAATCATCCTTCCAAAATATGACAGCTTCAGTGCCGAAATCCGCGATAAACATTCTACTTATAAATATCGGGATGACGTGCAGTTGCTGGAAAATGCGGAAGAGAAAGAAATACCACCGTTGTTTGCATCGGCACATAGTTTTATTCATATTGCAGGCCAGTTCCCGCAGTTGTATATTTTATCCATTGCCATGCAATGCAGCCTTCCGGTTATTTCTTTTAAAGATGATGATGTAAAAGAATATGGTAATAACTGCGTTTTATTTTGTGATGAAAAAACAGATGAATCGCTTGGCAATAATTTAATTCAATTATATAAAGATGAAAACCTGCATGCACAACTGAAAGAGGCTGCAGGCAAACAGGCTGCACAATTTAACCGCGTTGAATATGCCGAGCAGCTCTGGCAATTGTTTGAAGCAAAAGCACAACATTAATTTTACTCGAAATTTTATGGAACAATCAACGATAACAATACAGGTAAATCTTGGTGAGGACAAAGTGCCCAGCCAGATAGAATGGAATGCCAAAGGCACTACAGCACAGGATACACAGCAGGCCAAGGCTTTTTTACTTGCCCTGTGGGATGGTAATGAAAAAACAGCCCTGCGTATAGACTTGTGGACAAAAGAAATGATGATAGATGAAATGGCCGATTTCTTTTATCAAACCTTATTTACCATGGCCGATACCTATAAGCGGGCAACGCATCATGATGAACTTTCTGATGACATGAAAGCGTTTGCCAAAACATTTTATAATAAATTCAGGGAGAAATATTTGAATAAATAGCCCGGAAGCGGGTAAGAAGAATTCCTTCTTTTCTGGCTTTCCAATTTTCTTAAAACAACAACTATGAATCTTGAACAACAGGTAATGGCTGAAATGAAAGACGCCATGAAAGCAAAGAATGAAGCGGTGTTGCGTGGCCTGCGTGCTATTAAAGCTGAAATTATTAAGGCTAAGACAGAGCCCGGAGCCAACGGCGAATTAAGTGAAGACACGGCATTAAAAATGTTGCAGAAAATGATGAAGCAACGGAAAGATTCGCTGGAAATTTATCAACAGCAAAGCCGTGAAGACCTGGCTAAGAAGGAGCAGGAAGAGATTGAGGTAATAGAAAAATTTATGCCCGCTCAAATGAGTGAAACAGAATTGAAAGATGCCTTAAAGAAAATAATAGAACAGGTGGGCGCTTCTTCACCGGCCGACATGGGTAAGGTAATGGGTATTGCCACCAAACAACTGGCTGGCCAGGCAGATGGCAAAACTATTTCTGCCGCCGTAAAAGAACTGTTGTCCAATAAATAAATACAGGATGCGTTATATAATAGCTGCCTCACTGCAACGATGATCTTTAAAAAATGAACATCCGCCGGGGCAGTGGAGGCTTTGCATGATAATAGATATATTTTTTTGCATATTGCTTGTGCTTGCCATTATTAAAGGTATGAGCCGCGGTTTTATAGTCGCCGTGTTTTCATTTTTTGCCATTATTATTGGTGTAGCTGCAGCCATGAAGCTTTCTTTTTTAATGTCCGCCTGGTTGCAGCAGTCATTTAATATAAGTGGAAAATGGTTGCCTGTTCTTTCTTTTTTGCTGGTATTTTCAGGTGTGGTTATACTGGTTCGTTTGGTGGCTAATCTTATACAGGCGGCCGCAAAAGTAGCCATGCTGGGCTGGCTTAATAAATTGGGCGGTATTGTTTTATATCTTTTTATCTATCTTTTTGTTTACAGCATCCTTCTTTTTTATTTAACTAACATGGATGTTGTTAAAGAAGATGCGATTGCTTCATCGCACACGTATTCTCTCATAGAACCATTTGGTCACACGGCCATTGATGCAATGGGCGCCATCATCCCTTTCTTTAAAAATATTTTCAGCCAGCTTTCAGATTTTTTTGAGTCAGTTGCACAAAGCAAGGTTTAACGCTTTCTTATAATTAGCTTATATAAAGGAAATAATATTTACTTTAGCAATATTAGATAGCTTTGCAATACCCCTAGAATAAAATAAAGAATGCAATACGAGGTTAAAAAACTGGATAAATTTAAATACGTTGAAGAAGGTGAAGGCGAGCCATTAATTTTATTGCACGGATTGTTTGGCGCTTTAAGTAATTATGAGCACTTAATATCCCATTTCAGGCGAACGCATAAGGTAATTGTGCCTATGCTGCCTATGTTTGAACTTGATTTGTTGCATACTTCTGTGAGCGGCTTTGCAAAGTATATTAATAAGTTTATTGAAAGAATGGACTATAAGAATTACCATTTATTGGGTAATTCGCTGGGTGGTCATATAGCGCTGGTGCATATTCTTAAGCATCCTGAAAATGTGCAAACGCTTATTTTAACAGGCAGTTCGGGTTTATATGAAAGCGGTATGGGTGATTCTTACCCGCGCCGCGGCGATTATGAATACATTAAAAAGAAAACAGAAGTTACTTTTTACGATCCGGCAACAGCCACACCTGATTTGATTGATGAAGTGTATAAGATATGCAATAACCGTTTACAACTTATACGCATACTTGCACTGGCAAAAAGCGCCATTCGCAATAACCTGGGTGAAGAACTTGGGCAAATAAAACAGCCAACTTTATTGGTATGGGGCAACCAGGATACGGTAACACCGCCTTTTGTTGCACATGAGTTTAACAAGCTTATTCCCAACAGTGAATTAAAGTTTATTGATAAATGCGGCCATGCGCCCATGATGGAGCAGCCTGCTGAATTCAATGCAATACTCGAAGAATTTCTTACAAAGATTAAAAAGTCTGCTGCAACTTTAGCCTGAGCTTTTTTGTCTTTAATTAAATTGTCAGAATAGATTAATGTTAGCATCGGAAATTATACAGCCATCAATACCAGTTTTGCATTATGATGATACGATCAACGACGCGATAGACCTGTTGCAGCAAAACAATATCGATCATCTTGCAGTTCTTAATAATGACAGTTATGAAGGATTGCTAAGCATGAACGAATTATTATCAGCTGAAAATGCTGATATAGTTAGTGATCTTTCCGATAAATTCATGCATATAAGTGTGCAGCAGAGCCAGCATTTTCTTACTGCGCTCAAGGTGATTAATGAAGCCGGTATATCAGCCTTGCCGGTCCTTTCTCAAAATAAAGAATATATTGGCGTTGTAACACATTCCACACTCGTGCAAAACCTGGGAATATTTTTAAGTACAGATATGCCCGGCGGCCTGTTTGTAATAGAAACAGAAAAACACAAGTTTTCCATTGGAGAACTTTGCCGGCTGGTAGAAACGAATGACGCTTTTGTAACAGAGATAAATACTTACATTGAACATATTTCAGGGCAGCTTATTGTAACATTCAAGATCAATAAAACCGAAGTTTCGGACATACTTGCAACCCTGCAGCGGTTTGATTATAATGTTCGTTATTATTTTGGCGAGGAACTCTTCGAAAATGATCTCAGGGCAAACTACGACAACCTGATGGCCTACCTTAACGTATAGCTTTATACTGTTATACACCTTGTTAAATATTTTTGCTTCTTAAATGCATCTTGCCTGTATAGCCTATTTTTACCGCCTTACTATCTATGCTTAATCTGCACATGAAGCCGTTGCGCATTTTATTAATACCTTTTTTTTGTTTTGTATTTGCGGCTGCGGTTAGTGCACAACAAACGGATTCATCCAGCCACCAGATTACAGATTCAGTTATTAGCGATACCAGTGCAAAAAATCACCTGCCCGATACTTTGTTTATCGCTGGTATTTCAATCTATGGCAATAAAAAAACAAAGTCTAATATTATAGAGCGTGAACTGCCTTTTCAACAGGGGAGTTATGTGGCGCTTGCCGATCTTAAAAAAGAACTTGAAACCGGCAGGCGACAACTCGTTAATACAACTTTATTTACAGATGTTGCCGTATATGTTGAAAACAGTTATGGCCAGTTTGTTTTTATAACGGTTTTTGTAAAAGAGCGATGGTATGTTTTGCCGCTGCCTTACTTTAAATTTATTGATGCCAACTTTAACACCTGGTGGGTAACATATAATCACACATTAAAAAGAACAAATTATGGTATAAAGTTTTTGTATAATAATGTTTCGGGCAGAAATGATAAGCTTACCACATGGCTCGTCACCGGCTATTCCAAACAGGTGGCTGTAAAATACGAACGGCCGTTTTTTGATAGGCAATTAAAACAAGGTTACCAGTTTTTTGCAGGCTATAGTAACCAGGGCGATATCAATTATTCAACCGATAAAAGCAAACAACAGTTCCTGCGGCCTGAAGACCGTTCTTATTTGCGGAAAACCTTAAAAATTGAAGGCGATTATATTTACAGGCCGGGCCTGCGGGTGAGGCACATTGTGAGGGCCGGATATATGTATGAGCAGATTGCCGATACTGTTTTTGCACTCAACCCAAATTATTTTGGCAATGGAAAAACCAGGGCTTCTTTTCCCTATATAGGTTATACTTTCAGGTATAGTAATGCCGACTATAATTTTTATCCTACCAAAGGCCTCATCTCCGAAACAAGTATTCTGCATAAAGGCGTAACAAAAGATATGAACCTTACGCAGCTTACTTCCATCAACACCTATACTATTCCGGTTTTGCCAAAAACGCAAATTCAGTTTAAGGAAGGCGGCATGCTTAACCTGCCATTCAATCAGCCCTTTTATAATAAAGGTATGTTTGGTTATTATGGAAATATTTTCATGCGGGGCTATGAATATTATGTAATTGATGGCGATGCCGGCATAGCAGGAAGAGCCACTTTGCAGCAGCAATTATTAAGTTTTACAAAGAATCTTGGCATTGGAGCAAGAAAAGAAGACTATTCATTCAGGATTTATGGAAAGCTGTTTGCAGATGCGGGTTATGTTTACAACCAACATCCGGGCAGCAGCATTTTAAACAATAAAATGCTGCATAGCTGGGGCGTGGGTATCGATTTTGTGGCACCGTATGATGTAATTTTTAAATTTGATTATAGTTTTAATCAATTGGGTGAAAGCGGCATCTTTATTCATTTAAATACCGACTTTTAATCTATAAGCTGCGTTTACATATTAGCTGTTACCTTTAACCCGCAAACTGATATTTGCTTTTTGAGCAGGCAAATGCACAATATAATTTAAATGAAAGTAGCTATTTACAGCCGCGGCAATGGCCAGGAACTGAAAGAAGAACTGGAAGAGCTTGTACTGAGGCTTACTTCCAATAAAATTGAAGTATTGTTGCATTATGCGCTGGCAGAACTTATAAACCCGGTTGGCAATACATTAATTGATTTTTTTTCAAGCCACGAAGATCTAAACAGCACGGTTGATTTTTTAATTAGCCTTGGCGGCGATGGAACTATACTGGATACGGTAACGCTGGTTCGCAATAAAAACATTCCCATACTGGGCATTAATTATGGAAGGCTTGGCTTTCTTGCCGGCATCAGCAAGCATGAGCTTGGTTTAGCCGTAGATGCTTTGGTGAACAGGACTTTTGTTATTGATAAAAGAACGCTCATCCATTTGGATGCCGACAGGCAATTGTTTACTGATGCACCTTTTGCTTTAAATGAATTTTCTGTTCACAAGCGCGACATTTCGCCAATGATCAAGGTTAACACCTATTTAAATGGTGAATTTTTAAATACTTATTGGTGCGATGGCCTGATAGTAGCCACGCCTACTGGCTCAACCGGCTACAACATGAGCTGCAATGGCCCGATAGTTTTTCCTGAAACAGGCAGTTTTATTATTACACCTGTGGCGCCGCACAACTTAAACGTGCGGCCTATTGTAATACCCGATTCTTATATCATTTCCTTTGAAGTTGAAAGCCGCAGCGATGAATTTATTTGCGCCATGGATGCCCGCCGGGAAATTGTGCATAAAGATGCGCAGCTTGCTGTGCGGAAAGAAAAATTTTCCATTAACCTTGTACGATTGAATGAAAATAATTTTCTTTCTACATTGCACACCAAGCTTACCTGGGGGCTTGATAAAAGAAATTAAGCCTTTATATTGCACCAATAACACAAGAAATAACAATGTTTTGCGTTATACAATTAATTTACAGCCAGCATGAGGTTAAATAAACTTTGTCTTTTTATTATTTTGTTGTATTGCAGCAAAGGTTTTGGGCAATCGCAATTATACGATAGTTATAAAAACGAAGGAGAATTTGGCATTGCTGTGGGCGCCGGCCATTATTTTGGTGATCTGAATACAAGGGCTGCATTAAACCGTCCCAATTTTTCGGCAGGAGTATATTATGTAAAGCAATTCAATAATTATGTAGGTGTAAAACTGGCTGCGGATTATGCTTTTCTGGCTTACAGTGATGTATATAGCAAAAATGAAACGCAGCGGTTAAGAAACCTCAGCTTTAATACAAATGTTTGGGAAGCCTCCCTGAGCGGCTATTTTAATTTTTTCCGGTTTATACCGGGTGTTTCCGGGTATAAGTTTACGCCTTATCTTTCTTTAGGAGTGGGCGTTTTTTCCTACGATCCTTACGCTTACCTGCAAGGCACAAAATATTTCCTTCGCCCACTGGGTACAGAAGGCCAGAATTTTGATTCGGGTAGAAAGCAATATGGTACCATGGCAATGTGCTTTCCGCTTACATTCGGGTTTAAATACAGTATAAACGAAAATATGAATGTGTTTGCTGAGGTAGGCTACAGGTTTACCAACACAGATTACCTCGATGATGTAAGCACTAACTATGCAGGTCCGGAAGCTTTTATGATAACACACGCAGATAATACCACCGAAGTGGATTACCCTGCCTATTATCTGCAGGACCGCAGCTATGAACTGGGCTCTTCCATCGGCATTAAAGGCAGGCAACGTGGCAACAGTTCGCAGAAAGACGCTTATGTAATGTTCCATTTAGGCGTATCGTTCAACATCAGCTCCTATAAATGCCCGACACCCGGCTCTGCAAATTAAGCCCGGTGCAATAATTTCAGCGTATCATTACCTAAGATTTCCTTTAACCTGGTAACTTTTTTATTATACTGAATAGCTTTTAACAGCTTTTGAAATCACCCCTAAAAATAAATAGTGTTTTTTTTAACAAAACGATTTACTTTCAACCCGCTTATTCTTATTCCTTAATTTTGCGCCTGAGCAATTTATTATGCCCGATCATCTCAAAAACGAAATTGACCCCACAAAGCTGCCTAACCATATTGCCATAATAATGGATGGAAATGGCCGCTGGGCAAAGGAAAAAGGCCATGACCGCCTTTATGGCCATTATCATGGCGTAGAAAGTGTGCGCAACATACTGGAAGGTTGCGCAGAACTGAACATTAAGTATCTTACCCTGTATGCCTTCAGCACGGAAAACTGGGACAGGCCTAAAGACGAAGTGGATGGTCTGATGGAACTGCTTGTTGATACCATTCGCAAAGAGGTGGTCACGCTGAATAAAAATAATATTAAACTGCACGTAATTGGCGATATGAATACGCTTCCGCCTTCTGCCCGGAAAGCATTGGAAGAAGCGCTGCTTGAAACCAGCCATAATGATAAGTTTAACCTTATTCTGGCACTTAGTTACAGCAGTCGCTGGGAGCTGCTGCAGGCAGTTAAGAACATTGCTGCCGATGTAAAGGAAGGGAAGCTTACAGTAGGTACTATAGACCAGGATACGCTGCAGAAATACCTTGCTACCAGCGAATTTCCCGATCCTGACCTGCTGATAAGAACGAGTGGCGAATACCGCATCAGTAACTTTTTATTATACCAGCTTGCTTATGCCGAATTATATTTTACCAGCACCCGCTGGCCCGACTTTAGGAAGAAACATCTTTTTGAAGCAATTATTGATTTTCAGAACCGCAGAAGACGGTTTGGCAAAACAGATGAACAAATTTCTTTGCGTGAGCCGGAGCAACTCCAACATTCCTGATTTTCAGTTTTTTGATTTAACAAACACTTTTAAATATTCCATCTAATTTGCCCGCTTTTAAAAATCAATGTGGCTACATCTGTTCAATCGAACCACTTACTAATTAATTAAACAACTAATCCGGATGCGATATCTCTCCGCAATCGCTTTATTCTATTTAGTTTGCCTGGTGAACATCCGGGCAGATGCACAGCAGCCGATTATACCAATGGCGAAGCCAGACACTATTCCGGGGGCTGTCATTCAAAGAGATACTTCGGGTTTAATGAATGCCCTTCCAAATGCTAACCCTGCCGATACTACGCCGGTAACTTCTTTAAATGCCGATTTGCTTAACATTTACAACCAGCCTTTTCCAAAAAAATATAAGATTGCCAATATAACCGTAACAGGAAATAATTATTTTGATCAGAACCTGTTGCTTTCTATTGCAGGCTTAAATACAGGTGATGAAGTTTCATTGCCGGGCGGCGATAATTTTTCGAGGGCAATCAATAAATTGTGGAGCCAGAATTATTTCAGCGATATTGCCATCTACCTGACGGCCTTAAAAGGGGATGCTATTTCGGTTGAAGTGCATGTTACCGAAAGACCGCGTTTATCAAGATATGAGTTTGGTGGTGTTAAAAAAGGGGAGAAGGATGATCTGGCACCAAAAACCGGGCTGGTAATTAACAGGGTTATTACCGAAAATGTAAAGCGCACTTCTGTTGATGCCATAAAGAAATTTTATTCTGATAAAGGCTTTCGTAATGTGCAGGTTTCCGTGCAGGAAATAAAAGATACTTCGGCTCCAAACTCTTCTATTCTTGTTTATAACGTGGAAAGAGGCAGCAAGGTAAAAATAGCCGAGATAAATTTTTTGAATAATACCATAAGCGAGGATAAGCTTAAATCGCAAATGAAGGGTACGAAAGAAAAAAGCCATTTGACGCTTTTCCCATCAAAAAATAAAACACGGTACGACGACAGCACCAATTATGGTTTTAATGATTATATGAAAGACTGGGGCTTCCTGTCGTTCTCTAAAACAAAAACATTACTTGAGCCATACATAAAAATTAAACCATTCTCTTCTGCAAAATTCGATGCAAAGAAATATGAGGAAGATAAAAACAAGGTTGTAGCTTACTATAATTCATTGGGGTATCGTGATGCGATGATTGTGAAAGACGATACCGTGAATGCAAAAGACGGCTTGCATCTTTATCTGGATGTAGATGAAGGCCATAAATATTATTTTGGCAATATTGGTTTTAGCAATGCTGCCAAGTATTCTGATTCTCTTTTAACCGCTATTTTAGGAATTAAGAAAGGGGATACTTATAACCGTGAACTGCTTGAAAAGAAATTAGGCATTAACGTTTCACCAGAAGGCGGCGATATAAGCGGCCTGTATATGGATGACGGGTATCTTTTCTTCCGGGTTGATCCGGTAGAAACGGCTGTATATAACGATACAATTGATTATGATATAAGGGTTACAGAAGGCCCGCAGGCTACTTTTAAAAATATCAGGATTTCCGGCAACGACAGAACAAAAGAACATGTAATAAGAAGGGAGCTGAGAACATTGCCCGGCGAGAAATTCAGCCGTACAGATGTGATTCGTTCACAGCGTGAAATTGCCAACCTCGGCTTCTTTAACCAGGAAAAAATTGTACCGGATATTGTGCCCGACCAGGAAAATGGTACGGTGGATGTAAACTGGCAGGTGGAAGAAAAATCGGGCGACCAGCTTGAATTAAGCGCCGGTTTCGGTGGCGGTATCGGCGTTACCGGTACATTAGGTGTAACGTTTAATAATTTCTCTGTAAAGAATATCTTTCGTAAATCAGCATGGGATCCGTTACCTGTGGGTGATGGCCAGAAGCTAAGTGTTCGTGTACAAAGTAACGGGCGTGCTTACCGTTCTTATAATGCTTCCTTTACCGAGCCCTGGCTTGGCGGTAAAAAGAGAAATGCATTTTCTGTTTCTGTATACGACACAAAGTTTGCCAATGCCTATGACCCTTCTACCGGCACTTATACAAAACGGGCAGCAGATACCTCTTTCTTCAGAACCACAGGCTTTTCTGTTGGTTTGTCCAAACAGTTAAAATGGCCTGATGACTATTTTACTGCCGGTATAGCGCTTGAATATGCACGTTACCAGTTAAAGAATTATTACATAGACCCCACTAACCTGCCGGGCTTTAATAACGGCTTTTCCAATAATATCAGTTTGAAATTTACATTACAGCGTTATTCGGAAGACCAGCAGATATTCCCGAGAACGGGCTCCAACTTTCTTTTAACCTTGCAGGCCACACCGCCATTCTCGCTTATCAACCCTGATATTAAAAACTGGAAAAACCCTTATACGCTCGTTGAGTATTATAAATGGCGTTTTTCCGGCGAATGGTTTGTGCCTATTGGCAGGCCTACCGGTCCTGATAACAATAAGCAGTTTGTAATGAAACTGGCAGCCAAATATGGGTATATCGGCAGGTATAATTCTGACTTGCAGATTTCGCCGTTTGAACGCTTCCAGGTGGGCGATGCAGGTTTGAGCAACAGTTACGCATTATTGGGATATGATATTATAGCACAGCGCGGTTACCCGGTTTATCAAACTTCAGACCCGCGTGTAAACCCTGACCAGCAGGGTGCTTCAGAATATTTTACCATCTTTAATAAATACACCCTTGAACTTAGATACCCTTTTGCGCTTAATCCTAGCAGCACCATTTATGCCTTAGGATTTTTTGAAGCTGCGAATGGCTGGTACAGCTTTAGGGATTATAACCCATTCAGGTTGCGCCGCTCCGTTGGTTTGGGTGTAAGGTTCTTCCTGCCCATGTTTGGATTGCTTGGATTTGATTACGGCGTTGGTTTAGACAGGTTTGGTAACGGAACCAAGTTTAAAGATGCTTCCAGGTTTACATTTATGTTGGGTTATGAACCAGATTAATTTACATTTAACGTCTTAAAAGTAAAAAATCAACAATTTTTTGTGTCATACAATGAGCCATATAAAGCAATTTTAAAATTTATGGCGAATTTCATGCGCACATAAAAAAATAAAAATGGTTCACATGAAAAAGTTATTAATCGTAATCCTTTTTTCGGCTGGTTTTATATGCAGTGTTAATGCACAGAAATATGCAATAATTGATACAAAGTATATTTTAGGTAAAATGCCTGAATATGTGGATGCAGATAAGAAGCTGCAGGATATAAGTAACCAATGGCAAAAGGAAATAGACAACCTGCAGGCACAGCTTACAGCCATGTATAAGAATTACGATGCTGAGCAATATATGCTGAGCGATGATTTAAAAAAGAAGCGCGAAGACGAATTATACAATAAAGAAAAACAGTTAAGAGACCTGCAGAAGAAGCGTTTTGGTTATGAAGGCGATTTATTTAAGGAAAGAGAGAGGATTGTTAAACCCATACAGGATAAGGTTTATAATGCTGTGCAAAAAATGGCGGTAGCCCGCGGGTATGATTTTGTGCTCGACAAAAGTGAAGGAATTACTGTTATATTTGCCGACCCCAAATTAGACCGCAGCAATGATATACTGCAACAACTGGGGATTAAAGATTAAAATAGTCAACTAAAAAACAACAATACAAAATGAAGAAAGTTCTGATGGCGGTTGCTCTTTTTACTGCCTTATGTTTTGGTTCCAATAAATTAAATGCACAAACTGCCACAGGCTC
>JAEWBD010000307.1 GCA_023391315.1 Bacteroidota bacterium
ATGTATATGCCTGGTTTAAAAACTTATTATCATGGCCTTTGATGCATCTTTCACAAAATGTATTGGATGAAAACACAATAAAATCAATCACAGATAAAATAATTCCTGCATTAAGCAAACAGGCATCTATGGTGCCTTTGCATGAAAGCAATGAATTAAGCCTTGATTGGTTTAATGGCCGCCGTACACCCAATGCAAATGCGTTATTAACAAGCACCATTACCGGTCTCGATTTAGGCAGTGATGCCGTAAAAATATTTCACTCTTTGGCTGAAGCTACCTGCTTCGGTGCAAAAGCAATTGTGGAATGTTTTATAAATCAAAACATCCCGGTTAAAGGATTAATTGGTATTGGCGGCGTTGCAAAAAAATCGCCGTTCATTATGCAGATGATGGCAGATGTAATGAATATGCCAATCAAGATAAACAAGTCTGAACAAACCTGTGCCCTGGGCGCTGCCATGTTTGCGGCGACGGCTGCAGGAATTTATACCAAAGTGGAAGACGCCATGCAGGCGATGGGACAGGGGTTCGACGTTGAATATTATCCCGATAAAAATAAAATTGATATCTACCAGCACCGTTATAAAAAATACCTTGGGTTGGGAACTTATATGGAAAGCAATATCACTATTCAATAGAAAAAAATAATTCACTTAAAAAAATTGATATGACTAAATTTCAAAAACGCCGCTCTTTTTTAAAATCTGTCGTACTTGGCGGAACAGGTGTCGCTGTTAGCCCGGCCATCATAAGGGCAGAAGACACTGTTGAGGCAATCCCTGCAGGCATCGACAAAAAAGATGTTCCATCCACGGAAAGAAAATACAACAGTCCATATTCAGGTGAATATTTAAACCGTGTTGCATTCCCTATTGGCGGTTTGGGTGCAGGCATGTTTTGTTTGGAAGGCACCGGTGCTATTTCGCACATGAGTGTCCGCAACAGGCCGGAGATTTATAATGAACCTTCTTTGTTTTCCGCCATTGCCATTAAAGGCTTAAAAAATGGCGTTAAAGTGCTGGAAGGACAGGTGCCTGACTGGAAAATGTTTGGCGCAAGAGGAACGGGTAATGGTGCGGCGGGCACTACCTATGGTTTGCCGCGTTTTCAAAATGCAACATTCAAAACGCATTTCCCGTTTGCCACTATTGAATTGCAGGATGATGATATTCCTTTGCAGGTTGCTGTAAAAGGATGGAGTCCCTTTATTCCAACAGATGAGGATAACAGCAGTTTGCCTGTTGGCGCTTTGGAATACACTTTCACGAATAAAACAACGCAAAATTTTGAAGCGGTTTTTTCATTCAATACAAAGAATTTTTTAGCGAATACGGAAGGCGCTGTTAATAAAATCACTTCCATTAATAACGGGTTTATATTGAAACAGGATGCTGTTAAAGATAAACCCGAAACTGAGGGCAACTTTGCCGTTTTCACTGATGATAGCAAAACAATTGTTGATCATTGCTGGTTTCGCGGCGGCTGGTGGGATCCTTTAACTATGGCATGGAATACCGTGCATGATGTAAAAACAAGAGCCAGTGAACCGGTTGAAAAAGATGCGCCCGGCGCATCGTTGTTTGTGCCTTTTACATTAGCTGCGGGTGCATCTAAAACAATTAAGTTAATGATGACCTGGTATATCCCGGAAACATCCATGCATATAGGTCAAATTGTTTTAGATGAAAAGAAAGACTGCAGTCCTGAAAGCGGTTGTTGCGCAGCACCGGAAGACTTGGGCGTTGCAAACGGAAAGAAAAGTCCTTCATCCAATTATAAACCCTGGTACAGTAGCCGTTTTGCAAATGTTGAAGAAGTAGCGGATTACTGGAAAAAGAATTACAACGATTTACATTCAAAATCGAAATTGTTTTCTGAAGCTTTTTACACGAGCACACTGCCGCCGGAAGTAATGGAGGCTATTGCCGCTAATCTTACTATCTTAAAATCACCAACCGTACTCCGTCAGTATGATGGCAGATTATGGGCATGGGAAGGCTGTGGTGATGATGGCGGATGTTGTCATGGTTCCTGCACACATGTATGGAATTATGCGCAAGCCATGCCGCACTTGTTTCCTATGCTTGAAAAAAGTTTGCGCAATACGGAATTTTGCGAGAACCAAAATAAAGAGGGCCACCAGGGTTTCAGGGCCAATCTTCCTATCAGTCCTTTAAAACATGATTTTCATGCAGCATCCGACGGTCAGTTGGGTGGTATTATGAAAGTTTACCGTGAATGGCGCATAAGTGGAGACAATGATTGGCTGCGCAAAATATATCCGGTTGTAAAAACAAGCATGGACTATTGCATTGAAACCTGGGATCCTAAAAATAAAGGCGTGATTGAAGAGCCTCATCATAATACTTACGATATAGAATTTTGGGGGCCTGATGGTATGATAACATCTTTTTACCTGGGTGCATTAACAGCTATTATTCTAATGGGTAAACATTTGAATAAAGATGTAAGCAGGTATGAAGATTTATATAAGAAAGGCAAAGTGCAGCTCGAAACAAATTTATATGATGGTGAATATTTTATCCAGGATATTGAATATAAAAACCTGAAAGCAGAAAACCCTGCAACAGCCCAATCGTTTGGCGGAAGCTATTCAGATGAGGCAATTGAAATTTTAAAACAGGAAGGACCAAAATATCAATACGGGAAAGGCTGTTTGAGTGATGGTATTTTAGGTGCATGGATTGGCAGCATGTGCGCATTACCGCCATTTGTTGATAATAAAAAAGTAAGCAGCCATTTACTGGCCATTCATAAATACAATTTAAAAACATCTTTAAAGGAGCATGCAAACCCGCAAAGGCCTGCTTATGCATTGGGCGATGAAGGCGGCTTGCTGTTGTGCACATGGCCGAAAGGCGGTAAACTGTCATTGCCATTTGTTTACAGCGATGAAGTATGGACAGGCATTGAATACCAGGCAGCCGCACATTTAATGGAAATGGGTCATGTACAACAGGGTTTGGATATTGTGAAACTTTGCCGCAACCGTTATGATGGCAGGGTGCGCAATCCTTTTAACGAATATGAATGTGGTCATTGGTATGCGCGTGCCATGAGCAGTTACGGCATGTTGCAGGCTTTAACAGGCGTGCGTTATGATGCTGTTGATAAAACATTGTATGTTGATTCAAAAGTTGGTGATTTTACCTCATTCCTTTCAACGGCAACAGGTTTTGGAACCATAACATACAAAGCCGGCAAACCATCTGTAAAAGTTGTGTATGGTAAGATCGATATTAATAAAACGGTTGTTGGCAATAAAAAAGCATAATGGAAAATTTGTGCGCAGCTAAAGACAGGGTAGTGGCTTTGCGGTATATTATGCGCAATGGCAACGGCGAAGTACTGGCAGATACAATGCAGACATTACCGGTAAATTATTTACATGGATCAGCGGGAATTTTGCCGGCGCTTCAGCAGCAAATAAGTGGATTAAAAGCAGGTGATAAAAAGAAAGTATATCTTTTCAAGGAACATAGCGACACTGATGATGATTTTGAATTTGATGTAATTATTGATGATGTGCGTGAAGCGCTTCCAGAGGAAATTGTGTTGGGCTATCCTGTACAGATAACAACAAACACCTGCGACGATGATTGCAGATGTTACACCGATGAATCACCGGCATAAATTCCTTGCGTCTTCGGGATCAGAAAAATTGATGACGAGAAAGCTTATCATATAAAAACTGTTCAATGAACTTACATTTAATAAGCGGATTTTTAGGCAGCGGTAAAACAACGGCTATTCAAACCGCATGTAAAACATTAATGGCAGAAGGTATGCGTGTTGGCGTTATTACAAACGACCAGGGAATAAAATTGGTGGATACCGGTTTTTTTGAAAGCCATGCTGTTCCAAACCGGCAGGTAATTAATGGATGTTTTTGCTGCAACTATAATTCACTCGATGAAAACATCCAATCGCTTATTCAAACAAATGATCCGGATGTGATTTTCGCAGAATCAGTTGGCTCCTGCACAGATATTGTTGCTACAGTAATGAAGCCTTTGCTGCAATTCAGGAAAAACGTAACAGTAACCGTTTCCACCTTTGCCGATATCCAATTGCTTTACATGCTTTTTGTTGAAAAGAAACATTTGTTTAATGATGAAGTACAATACATCTATCAAAAACAACTGGAAGAAGCAGAAATAATTATTGTTTCAAAAATTGATCTTGTAAATGAAGAAATGATAAGCCGTGTTCAGCATTTTCTGAAGGATCAGTATCAACATAAACGCGTTATTTATGTAAACGGCACCAGCCAGGAAAGTACAATGCAATGGCTGAATTTGATGACTGAAAAAACTACAGCAGTTGCGCCGGCTTCATTAGAGATTGATTATGATATATACGGAGCCGGTGAGGCAATGCTGGCATGGCTGGATGAAGAATTTGAACTGTTTAGCAACAATGACAGTGCTGTTGAAGATGCCGTTTCTTTAGCAAACAACATTTACCGGCAATTAAAAAATAATAAGCTTTCTATAGGGCATTTTAAATTGCTTATTAACCAACAACTGAAAATAAGTTATACCGAAATGCATGCAGCACACATTCCTGTGACTATTCCGAAAGCTGCCAGGGCGGAAGTTGTTTTGAATGCAAGGGTTCAAACTGATCCTGAAACATTAAGAAAAATTATTTCAAACGCAATGGATGATTTGCAAAAGGAAAAAAATTGCAGCATCAAGGTTACGAATTCAAGTGCATTTATACCCGGGTATCCGCGGCCAACACATCGCATCATCAGCAATATGATGGCATGAAAAAATATGTAGCTGAAATGATAGGCACTTTCGCCATTGTTTTTTGCGGAACGGGTGCCATTAGTATAGATGCAGCAACCAATGGAAATATTTCGCATGCAGGCGTTGCGCTTACCTGGGGTTTGATTGTTATGACCATGATCTATACGTTTGGCAGCAATTCCGGTGCGCATTTTAATCCTGCAGTGAGCGTAGCATTTGCCCTGACAAACCGCTTCCCTTACAGGTTATTATTGCCCTATATCATCAGTCAATGCGCAGGCGCCATCGCAGCAAGCGCCTTGTTAAGATTATTATTTCCATCCGATATTTTCTTGGGCGCTTCATTGCCTGCAGGTGCCGCAATGCAATCGTTCATACTTGAATTGATTTTATCTTTTTTATTAATGCTGGTTATTTTACACGTTGCCTGCGGCAGTAAAGAAGAAGGTTTGTTCAGTGGAATAGTTATCGGTGGTGTGGTAGGTTTGGAAGCCATGTTCGCCGGGCCTGTTTGTGGTGCTTCCATGAATCCCGCACGTTCGCTTGGCCCTGCTCTTGTATCAGGCCATACGGAATTTTTATGGTTGTATTGGGTTGCCCCGTTAAGCGGTATGGCACTGGCAGTGCCTTTATTTAAGTTTATGAAGAAAGAAGCAATACTTACCCAGCCATAACCTTTAACACATAAGTAAGCCGTGCACGCTCACCAGAAGAAATTATTTTAAAATTATATTGCTTTGTTTTCTGGCCTAATCTTGTGCATCAACTTTAGACTAAGATTTATATTTTGTGCATAATTCAATATAAAGATGGATTTGAATTTAAGAGATAAAGTAATAATCGTAACAGGTGGTGCAAGAGGCATTGGCGAAAGCATTGTAAGAAAACTTGCGAATGAAAACGCCATTCCCTGCATCATTGATATTAATCAGCAACTGGCTGATAACCTTGTAAACACATTGCAGCAAAACAACCAGCAAGGCTTTGCTGTGATTGCTGACTTAACCCAGCCTGAACAATGCAAAAAAGCTATAGACAATATCATTGAAAAGTTTGGAAGCCTTGATGGAATTGTAAATAACGCCGGTTTAAATGATGGCGTGAGCCTTGAAAACGGCACGTACGAAAAATTTATACAATCGCTGAAAGTGAATGCTGCCCACTATTTCAGCATTACGCATTATGCTTTAAATGCTTTAAAAAATAGTAAGGGAAGTATTGTAAATATTTGTTCGAAAGTGGCGCAAACCGGGCAGGGCGGCACCTCTGGTTATGCTGCTGCCAATGGTGTAAGGTTTGGTTTAACCGCGGCCTGGGCGCAGGAACTGGCTGCATTCAATATTCGTGTAAATGCAATTGTGGTGGCAGAATGTTATACGCCGCAATACGATTGGTGGATTAAACAACAGCCCGATCCCGAAGCATCACTTAATGCCATTATATCCAAAATACCTTTGGAACAAAGGATGACTTTGCCGGATGAAATTGCTGATACCGCCCTCTTTTTATTATCATCAAAATCAACCTCTGTGAATGGAGAATTCTTTTACGTTGACGGCGGCTATGTACACTTAGACAGGCGCATTTAATTGTTCCTAAAAAAAATTGGGTTGACATGCAACCCAATTAAAATTATAATCAAAATTATTAACCTTAAACGCTGTTATCTTTTCTCCGCATTTAAAGGCAGGTCTCTTTTCAACATGGCATCGCGGTTAGCCATATCCCAGGCTGTATAGAAAACCAGTTTCACGCGTTTTGCCATCAGATCAAAATTTATTTTATCAACCGTGTCAGTAGGCCTGTGATAGTCGGCATGCACGCCATTAAAATAGAAAATGATAGGAACGCCTTTATCTGCAAAATTGTAATGGTCGCTCCTGTAATAAAAACGGTTGGGATCGTTGGGGTCATTAAACTTCCGGTCAAGTTCCAGGTGCGTATAAGTGTTATTAATGCTGTCTGAAATAGGCATCAGGTCGCTGCTTAATTTGTCTTCACCAATAGGATAAACATAATTGGTTGAATCGCCATAAGTGCGGTCCGGATCAATCCTGCCCACCATATCAATATTTAAATCAACAGAAGTTGAATCCAGGTTAAACAATGGATGATCCGTATAATATTCGCTTCCCCATAAACCTTTTTCTTCACCGGAAACGGTCATGAAAACAATCGTGCGTCTTGGATTATGGCCCTTATCACGTGCTGCCGCAAAAGCTTCTGCCATTTGTAATACACTCGTGGTGCCGCTGCCATCGTCATCAGCGCCGTAATAAATAACAGAATCCTGTTTGCCCAAATGATCATAATGCGCCGTAATAAAAACATACTGGCTTTTCCTATCTGTTCCGGGCAACACGCCAATTACATTCGTGCT
Source organism: Bacteroidota bacterium (assembly GCA_023391315.1). Taxonomy (GTDB): domain Bacteria; phylum Bacteroidota; class Bacteroidia; order Chitinophagales; family Chitinophagaceae; genus Parafilimonas. Next base: position 7,162 of record JAEWBD010000307.1, read on the forward strand.
CTGCAGGTTATTGGTCTGTTTTGAAATATGTAACTGCGCCGTTGTTGAATAATTTTTATGCGCCGTATTTTCATCAATGGGCGCATTTAATAATGCTTCAGCCAGTGGCTTGGAAATATTGAGCAAAGGCGTTTTTACCTGCGAAGGCTTAAGGTACATGCGGCCTTTGTAAACAGATTTTCCCTTTGGAAAATTATCCGACACAATCAATACGCCTGCCGCCCCGGACTGTGAAGCCGTAATTAACCTGCGGTAAAAGCTGCGAAAGTTTTTTTCATCATCCGCAGACGCGGTAATCATTATCCATTGCTGTTTGGTATCAAGGCTGTCGTAATCATCCTGTGTAGAATCTTTTATGCCTTTTCCCGCAAAAACAATATTGTTTATAGTGAAAGAGCCTTGCGGAATACCGCTGCCTGCTATGGAAAAATCTGTCGCAAAATCAAATTTTTTGCCGGCTACCTCAAAAGCCGCATCCGTTATGGAATCCTGGTAAACAGGATAAGGCATTTGATATTTCCCTGAATCTCCGGGCAGCAATTTCAGTTTCCTGAAATGATCTTCAATATACGCCGCTGCCCTGCGCTGGCCTTCTGTAGCCGTTTCGCGGCCCTGCATTTCTGCGCTGGCTATTACACTAAGTTTGGCCTTTAACGCCTCCGGCGTAATAGTGGCGGCAAATTTTTCTGCTGTTTTGTTTTGTGCAGATGCATTTATTGATGCCGTAAGCAATAATAAGGGTAACAATTTTTTCATGGTGCGCAATATGATGAAAAATGCGCAAATCAAAAGCGAAATTTGGATGAAGAAGGGCAGTAGAAAGCGCAGGCACTCCCGGAAAATCAGGGTGCCGGTTGAAAAACTGCAAACCCTATCCTAAAAATTTAGGATGCCATTTGTAAGACTGCAAACCCTATCCTAAAAAATCAGGATGCCATTTGCAAGACTGCAAACCCTATCCTAAAAATTTAGGATGCCATTTGTAAAACTGCAAGCCCTATCCTAAAAAATTAGGATGCCATTTGTAAGACTGCAAACCCTATCCTAAAAAATTAGGATGCCATTTGTAAAAATGCAAACCTTATCCAATAC
>JAEWBD010000319.1 GCA_023391315.1 Bacteroidota bacterium
GGCTAATAGCAACACCGGCTATATAAACTATTTGTTTATTAAGAAAATAATTATAGGAAAGCATGAAAACCACTATGTCAAAAATCATATTGGCGCCGCCGCAGGCGGCATACCGGAAGGTTTGCAAAGGCATGAAACGCCTGAATAAAGGATAAAATGCATCCACCACCGCCAAAACCATTTTTCGTATGAATGCATGTAGTTTTTGCATCGGGCGAAGGTAACAGCAAAAAATACACCTGTTTTCTTGTTTACAGATTTAAGGAAGATTTTACAAGTTGCCTATAGTATTTTTGCGCCTCACAATTTGTTATGAGTCTTATAAACATTATTAAACTTAGAACTAAAGAAGTAATTGAAACATTATATAATATTTCAATTGATGAATCTGCCATTACCGTAAACGTTACCAAACCTGAATTTGAAGGCGATTATACTATTGTATTATTTGCTATATTAAAACCTTTAAAGAAATCGCCGGATGCTTTGGGCAACGAACTGGGAAAATACTTAGTTGATAATAACCCACACATCTTTCAATCTTATAATATTATAAAAGGCTTTTTAAACCTGGTTATTGCAGATAGTTACTGGATAAATTTTCTTTCAGATAATTACAACAATACTTCATTTGGCAAACAGCAGATCAGCCATAAAAAAATTATGGTTGAATATTCTTCACCCAATACCAACAAACCTTTGCACCTCGGCCACTTAAGAAATATTTTTTTGGGATGGAGCGCTGCAGAGCTTTCAAAATCTATTGGCAACAACGTAATAAAAACCTGTATTGTAAATGATCGCGGCATTCATATCTGCAAAAGCATGATTGCCTGGAAAATGTTTGCCAATGGCGCAACTCCGCAATCAACAGGCACAAAGGGTGACCATTTTGTGGGCGATTATTATGTAAAATTTAATGAAGCCTATAAAGGTGAAGTAAAAACACTGGAAGCAGAAGGTTTAAGCGCGGAAGAAGCAGAAAAAGAAGCGGCTATTATGAATGCGGCACAGCAAATGCTGGTTGACTGGGAAGCCGGAAAGCCCGATGTGATTGAATTGTGGAGCATGATGAACAGTTGGGTGTATGAAGGTTTTGATGAAACCTATAACAGGATTGGTGCTGACTTTGATAAAGTGTATTATGAAAGTCAGACCTATATTCTTGGTAAAAATTTAGTAGAAGCAGGCCTAGAAAAAGGCATTTTTTATAAAGAAGAAGACGGCAGCATTTGGATTGATTTAACCAATGACGGGCTTGATAAAAAAATTGTTCGCCGTAAAGATGGCACTGCCGTTTATATAACACAGGATATTGGCCTTGCTGTTGATAAATATGAAGAGTATAAAATTGATGAAAGCATTTACGTGGTGGGTGATGAACAGAATTATCATTTCAAGGTATTAAAGCTTATTTGTGAAAAACTGGGTTTGCCCTATGCAAAAGCCATCCATCATTTAAGCTACGGTATGGTTGAATTGCCTTCCGGAAAAATGAAAAGCCGTGAAGGTACTGTAGTGGATGCAGATGATATAGTGAATGAAATGATCAGCATTGCCAGGCAGAAAACAGAAGAGCTGGGTAAGGTAAAAGATTTTACAGAAGCTGAATTAACTGAGCTGTATGAAACAATCGGCCTTGGCGCTTTAAAGTTTTTTTTATTAAGGGTTGACCCGAAAAAGAAAATGGTTTTTAATCCTGAAGAAAGTATCGATTTTCACGGGTTTACCGGCCCATTTGTTCAATACACTTATGCGAGAATTAAAAGCGTATTGAGGAAAGTGCGGGGTGAGTGGTCAGTAGTGAGCGCAGAACATCAGCCCTTATTACCACTGGAAAAAGAAATTATAATTCTGCTGGAGCAGTTTCCTGCAACGGTTGAAGAAGCAGCAACGTTATATGATCCTTCCAAAATTGCGTTGTATGTTTTCAATCTTGCCAAAACATTTAATTCATTTTATACCGAACATTCCATTGCTAATGCAGAAAGCGAGGAGAAAAAAACATTACGTGTAAAGCTTGCACAGCTTACAGCGCAAACCTTGCAAACAGGTATGCATTTATTAGGTATTAAAATGCCGGAAAGAATGTAACGGCCGTTGCCGCGAACCAACTTATTGATACACTATTGGTCTGACACTTAAAAGTGTCTGACCAGTAAACAGTAGCTAAACTCCGGGATAGCAGGCTGTGCGGTCAGACGCATAAAGCGTCAAACCGGTAGTATTCACACGCTGTTAAACATTTATTTCCAGTTCAACATCGCCATTTATAGCATGGCCAACGCATGTTAATACAAGGCCCTGCTGAATTTCATTTTCCGTAAGCACTTCATTATACGAATGCCAAACATCGCCCTTTATACATTTGGCAACACAACTGCCGCAGCGGCCCGTTTCGCAACTGTAAGGCAAAACAACATTGGCTTTCTTCGCTGCCGATAAAATAGAATCAGGATAATGAACGCCAAATTGAATATTATTATCACCCAGCTTTATATATATAGTATGGGAAGATTTATCAGGCGGTGAAACATCCCGCTTAACCGCATTGATCCCAAAGTCTTCGCGTTTAATATTATTCTTCGGCACATCATGCTCCTGCAATGTATAAGTGCATAAACGCATATACGATTGCGGCCCGCAGATATAAAACAAGGTTTGCCCATAATCTCCAACAGACAATTCCCTTAAAAAACCTATGATTAAATTCCGGTGCAACCGGGCTTTGGCAAGCTGTAAAATATTGCTGAATAAAAACCTTATAGTAAACCTGTATTTAAATTTCTCTTCAAGTGTTTTCAACTCATTCAAAAAAACTGTTTTTTCTTCTGATGCATTGCTGTAAATCAAAACAACATTTGTATGCTGATGTACAAATAATAAAGTTTTTATAAGCGCATAAACAGGTGTAATGCCGCTGCCTGCAGCAAAAAAGAAGACCTGTTTAAAGGCATCAATATTATCCGGCAAAACAAACAGGCCACCGGCGCCAATAGTTATTACTTCATTGCCGGGAGCGGCATGATCTACAAGCAAACGCGAAAAATAGCCGTTATCAATTCGCTTTACGCCTATTGATAATGGTTCATTTAAATCCGGCGAAGATGTAATGGAATAAGAGCGGCGTATTTCTTCATTATAACTGAAACGCACCAAAGTTATATACTGCCCTGCTTTATACTGAAGGTTGTGGTTTTCTTCAAAACTGATGATTTTAAAATTTGTTACAGCCTGTTCTACAGATTTTATAAATAATCTTTTATACAATGAATCATTCAGCATGGCCGTGCTTTAATAAGTACTATAAAAAAAATGGCAACTGTTGTTACGGCTGCCATTTGCATTTATCATTTTCGGTAAAGCCCGCCGGTTTGGCCTGCGGGGCCTGATATAATAATGTTATTTCGCCAGGCTTTGTATTACATCATATTTGGTAACGATGTGATAATCGCCTGTTTCATCTTTTGCCAAAACGGCGCCGTTGCCCTTGTTAATTAAACTGCCAAGCCGTTCAACCGGCGTATCAAAATCAACAACAGGATATGCCTTTTCCATAATGCTTTCAACAGTTGAATCTTTTAATTCAGGATGATCGAACACTTTTTGAAACAAACCAGTTTCGCTTACAGAACCAACGGGCCCGCTGCCGTTCATTACAGGAATGTTTTCAATATCAAATTTCTTCATCAGTTCAACTGCTTCTGCAACGGTCTGCGAAGGCTGAACAGTAACAAGTTGCTTACCTTCTCTTGCGCTTATAATATCTTTAAATGTTTTTACATCAAGAAAACCGCGCTCCATCATCCATTGATCATTATAAATTTTTGCAACATACCGGCTGCCATGGTCATGGAAGATACAAACCACCAGGTCGCCTTCTTTTAATCTATCTTTCAACTGCATCAGCCCCTGCACACAACTGCCGGCACTGTAACCAATAAAAATACCTTCTTCTTTTGCAATGCGGCGTGCCATAATAGCGCCATCTTTATCAGTTACCTGTTCAAAATGATCAATCACGCTCATATCATAATTTGCAGGTACAAAGTCTTCGCCAAAACCTTCACTTATGTAAGGGTGCACTTCATTCATGTCAACCTCACCCGTTTTAAAATATTTGGTGAGCAGTGAACCATACACATCAACGGCCCACACCTGTATATTAGGGTTTTTTTCTTTCAGGAATTGGGCAGTACCTGTAATGGTGCCGCCTGTACCCGCTGTGCAAACAAGGTGTGTGATTTTACCTTCAGTTTGTTCCCATATTTCAGGGCCGGTGGTTTCATAATGCGCCAGCCGGTTAGCAAGATTATCATATTGATTAAAGAAGTAAGAATTGGGAATTTCTTTGGCTAACCTTCTTGCAACAGAATAATAACTTTTCGGATCGTCAGGCTCAACATTCGTGGGGCAAACTATTACTTCTGCGCCTACTGCTTTAAGAATATCCATTTTTTCCTTACTCTGCTTATCTGTAGTGGTAAATATGCATTTATAACCTTTTA
>JAEWBD010000363.1 GCA_023391315.1 Bacteroidota bacterium
GTTCAGGCCCGGCAGGATATACAGCAGCTATTTACGCAGCACGCGCCAATATAAAACCCGTTTTATACCAGGGTATTCAGCCCGGCGGGCAATTAACCATAACAACCGAAGTGGAAAACTATCCGGGTTATGCAGATGGCATCCAGGGCCCGGAAATGATGATTGATTTTGAAAAACAGGCAAAACGCATGGGCGCCGATATCCGCTATGGCCTTGCTACAAAAGTGGATTTTACCGGACCCGTTCATAAAGTGTGGATTGATGAAGAAAAGTTAATAGAGGCAGATGCCGTAATTATTGCTACCGGCGCATCAGCCAAATGGCTTAACATAGAAAGCGAACAACGTTTAAATGGCTATGGCGTAAGCGCATGCGCCGTTTGCGATGGTTTCTTTTTCCGCAATAAAGAAGTGGCTATTGTGGGCGCCGGCGATACTGCCTGCGAAGAAGCGTTATATCTCTCAAAGCTCGCCACCAATGTGCACATGATCGTACGCAAAGATGAGAATGGCATGCGCGCCAGCAAGGTGATGCAGGAGCGTGCTAAGAATACACCTAACATTAAAATTTACTGGAATTCAGAAACCGTTGAAGTGCTGGGCGAAACAAAAGTTGAAGGAGTGAAGATAAAAAACAATAAAAGCGGCGAAGAGCAAACCATACCAATAAGCGCATTCTTTGTTGCAATTGGCCACCAGCCTAACAGTAATATTTTTAAAAACTGGATCGACATGGATGAAGCCGGTTATATTAAAACTGTTCCCGGTTCAACCAAAACAAATATCAAAGGGGTATTTGCTGCAGGCGATGTGCAGGATAAAATTTACCGCCAGGCAGTAACCGCAGCCGGCAGCGGTTGCATGGCTGCATTGGATGCAGAAAGATATTTGGGAGAATCAGGGTTGAATTAACTATAAACCTGTTGATAAACCAGCAGGTTTATTAAGTATAATCCGGTTTATATTTGATTATTCTACTTTCCTAAAACGTGCCAGCGGCGCCATGCGTGCTTTATTAAGAGATAAAATGCTATCGCCACTGAGTGTGTAATTATCTGCATCTGTAAATACCTGCTTTAATCCGTTTTCAACCGTCATGTCGAGGCAAGCCATCATCGTTGACATACCTTGTTTAAACGTAATGCGCAGCGCCTGTTCATTTAATTCAAATTTACCGCCCAGGCCATTGCAGCCGCCGTTGGCAGCATAGCTGCTGTCTTCATTTTTAAACATAATGAAAGGCTCTTTGCCATTTACACTGTCGGCAATTGGTTGTCCCATTAATTCAATCAATTTCCATTTCCCATCTGTAATTGTGGAAGCGGGTGTTGCAGGTGCAGTTTCTGCAACGGTGGACGAAGAGTCTGATGATGAAGTTGCAGCATCTTTAGGATTGCTGCAGGCACTGTAAACTATGCCAAGGCACATTGATAAGACGGCGAAATATTTTGCTTTCATAAATTGAATTTTATAGGTAAATATAAATTTTAAAATCAGCAAAATTTTTGCCGCTATATATTTCAATAATAAATCTCACATCATGTTCTTAAAGTAGCAATTGCTATTTACTAATTTTGAATAATGAATCTTTATATAAAAAATATGGTTTGCCAGCGGTGTAAAATTGCAATTGAAAACGAATTGACAAAACTCGGATTACATCCATTAAAAACAGAACTGGGGGAAGTGCTTATTAAAGAAGACAGTTTAAGTAAAGATCAAAAATCCAAATTAAGTAAGAACTTAAAAGCGTTAGGCTTTGAACTACTGGATGATAAAAGGCAAAAAATAATTGAACAGATCAAAACGCTCATCATCAATACAGTGCATTACAACGATCAGCAACCACAAAAAAATTACAGCATTTTTATCGCAGAAAAATTACACCATGATTATTCCTATCTCAGTAAATTATTTTCTGAAACAGAAGGCATAACCATTGAACAATTCATCATCAATCAGAAAATTGAAAAAGTAAAAGAACTACTGGTATATGATGAAAAAAGCTTAAGCGAGATTGCTTATGAAACCGGATACAGCAGTGTGGCACACTTATCCGCACAATTTAAAAAAGTTACCGGGCAAACGCCGACGGTTTTTAAACAAAGCGGCATACACCACCGCAAAACACTCGACAACGTTTAATATAACCCGAATTATATAAATACAATCCACAATTGTGTAACAGCAGGGCCGGGTACTGAAATAATTTTGCTGTATGACACACACATATACTATAACCGGAATGACCTGTAACGGCTGCGCTTCAAAAGTGCAAAAGCTTTTAGAAGCTGTTAACGGTGTTGAGAAAGCAGATATTCATCTTGATAAAAATGAAGCAGACATTACTATGCATCATCATATACAAACAAGCGCCTTGCAGCATGCATTGAAAGATTATCCTAAATACCAGTTAACGGAATCTGATGTGCCTGTTCAAATGCAAATGGAGCATGGAGATGAAGGTAAAACATGGTTTGCAACTTATAAGCCGGTGTTATTGATTTTTATGTACATCACCGGCATAACATTGCTGATTGAGGCTAACAAAGGCTTTAATATCATGCACTGGATGAACAATTTCATGGGCGCTTTCTTTCTTGTCTTCTCATTTTTTAAAATGCTTGATTTGAAAGGCTTCGCCGAAAGCTATTTCTCTTATGATATTATTGCGAAAAGATGGATGGGTTACGGCTATTTATATGCTTTTATTGAGCTTGCATTAGGTGTGGCGTTTATTACAGGATTTAATCCCTTACTTACCAATGCTGTTACACTAATTGTAATGACCGTAAGTATTACAGGTGTTTTGCAAAGCGTTTTCAATAAAAGAAAAATAAAATGTGCCTGTCTTGGCGCTGTATTTAATTTACCCATGAGCACTATAACAATTATTGAAGATTTGTTAATGATATCAATGAGTGGTGCAATGCTTTTATTTTTGCTGGCGTAAATATTGATATAAAATTTCAGTTGAAGAAAATCCTGTCCATATTACTTTTTATTGTGTATGCAACTGCATCCAGCGGCGCCACAGTAAGTTTTCATTATTGCATGGGAAAATTTATTGGATGGGACATTGATAAAGACGATTCAAAAAATTGTGATAACTGCGGCATGCATAAACAGGAACAGCAGGGATGCTGCAATGATGCCCATGCTTCTTTCAATATCAGTAAAGAACAGGTTATTTCAGCCGTTAATTTCACGCTGTTTAATCATGCTGAATATGTAAAGGATCGTTCATTTGCCTTTATTGATATACCATTATTCAGTAAGAATGTAGTTGTTCAGCGCATTGAAAATCCACCTCCAAAGACCAATCCACCATTTTTATTGAATTGTGTTTTCAGAATCTGATAATAGTGTTGTTCAATCACATGTCGTTTCTCTGCAGCATTTTAAATGTTGTTACTTTCTCTACAGACTACCAGGTTACTATTATTAATTTTAAAATCATTTCATGAAATCTTTTATAACCGGAATTACAGTTCTTCTTATATCAATAAATTATTTACAGGCGCAAAACGATAGTTCAATGCATACACATCATGATATGCATAAAATGAAAAGCGATTCAATGCCTTCTCCTACAAAAAATGCCGGCAAGATTGATTATGCCCCCATGGGCAATATGTCGCATTCTTTTTCACTCAACCTTCCCATGACGCGTAACGGTTCCGGCACGGGCTGGAGCCCTGATGCAGCGCCAATGTATGGCCACATGTATCATTCAAAAAACTGGATGTATATGCTGCATTACAATCTCTTTCTCCGTTACAATAAACAAGATATTGCTGATAAAGGCACACGTGGCGACGAAATGTTTGATGCGCCCAACTGGCTTATGTTTATGGGCCAACGGCAGGTTGGCGAAAGAGGCCTGTTTCGTTTTGGAACTATGCTTTCGCTTGATGCACTGGTAACCGGCCAGAAAGGTTATCCTTTATTGTTTCAAAGCGGCGAATCTGCACATGGCGTACCACTTGTGGATCGCCAGCATCCGCATGATCTTTTTTCTGAACTGTCTGTTGCTTATTCTTATGCACTTTCCAATAAAGCAGATGTGTTTGCATACATTGGCTATCCTGGCGAGCCGGCTTTAGGCCCTGTGGCTTTTATGCACCGCGCTTCTGCCATGGATAATCCTGATGCGCCCATTTCACATCACTGGATTGATGCAACGCACATAACTTTTGGCGTGGCAACCATTGGTGTAAGATTGGGACAATTCAAACTGGAAGGTTCTTCTTTTACAGGCCGGGAGCCCGGTGAAAACCGTTATAATTTGGATAAACCAAGATTTGATTCCTGGAGTGGCAGGCTTTCTTTCAATCCTTCAAAGAACTGGGCATTCCAGGTATCGCAGGCGTATGTAAAAAGCCCTGAAGCGTTGCATCCTGATGAAAATGTTTACAGAACAACTGCATCCGCAGAATATGCTGCGCAATTCAGTAAGAAAAGTTCATTAGCCGCTACGGCCGTTTGGGGCATGAACAAACAAAAAGATGAAGATGGCGAACATGCTGCGCTTGTTGAAGCGTCTTATCGTTTAAACAAACTGGCACTTTATGGCAAATATGAGTTTGTGCAAAAATCAACACATGAGCTTAACCTTGATGATGATGTTTATGGACATGACCTGTTTAATGTAAACGCATTTACAATTGGCGCGAATTATGATTTACTCAAACTGAATAAAACAAAGATTGCGCTGGGCACGCATTTTACTTTCTACAATGAAGACAAAAAGTTATATAGCTTATATGGAAAAAACCCTTCGGCATTGGAAGTATACCTGCGTATTTATCCTGGTATGATGAGGATGAAAATGTAATGTTTCTGTACTTATGGGTTGTTAATTGTGAATGAATATTGCCGATCTTGAATTACTCATCCACTCACAACTGACAGCTCACCATCAATTAATGTAATCATTAAAACCTCTTATATGAAAAATTACCACGATTACAAAGAATGCATTGATGCCTGTTTGGAATGTGCCGCATTGTGTAACCATTGTGCCAGCGGAGATACGCAGGAAAAAGATGTGAACATGATGGCCAGATGCATTCAGCTATGCATGGAATGTGCTGCTATATGCTATGCATCAGCACAGTTAATGAGCCTGGGTAGCAACCAGGCAAAAGAAATTTGCTTTATCTGTGCGCAGTTGTGCGATGATTGCTATGCAGAATGCAGCAAACATAACCATGAGCATTGCAAAGAATGCGCGGCGGCATGCAAAAAATGCGCAGAGGCGTGCAGGAAGATGGCATAAGTATTTACAGTAATTCAATTGGGTAAATTGAAGATTTATTCGTGCAGATAACGATTTTTGTTTACCCAATTGAATTTTTATGAAGTTCGAAAATACGCTTGCCTGCGCCTTACAGCTTGATGAGAAAGATACATTAAAGCATTTCAGGCAGAGGTTTTTATTTCCGCAGCATAATGGAAAAGACTGCATTTATTTTACCGGCAACTCGCTCGGGCTTCAGCCAAAAAACACGTTAGGTGAAATAAAGAAGATACTGGATAGCTGGGCTGCACTCGGTGTGGAAGGGCATTTTAAAGGAGAAAATGCCTGGATGCATTTTCATAATAAACTCACCAAACCACTTGCAAAAATTGTTGGCTGCTCACCAGAAGAAATAGTGGTAATGAATTCACTTACCGTAAACCTGCATTTAATGATGGCTGGTTTTTACAGGCCAACAAAGCAACGCTATAAAATCATCTGCGAAGCAAAAGCCTTTCCTTCCGATCAATACGCATTTGCATCACAGGCTTTACTGCATAACCTTAACCCTGAAGACGCTATTATTGAAGTTAAGCCGCGTGAAGGCGAACATTTATTGCGAACAGAAGATATTATTTCGGTAATTGAACAGCATAGCAATGAAACGGCGCTTGTATTATTCAGTGGCATAAATTATTATACAGGACAATATTTCAACGTAAAAACTATAACCGAAGCTGCGCATAAAGCCGGCGCTTATGCAGGTTTTGATTTGGCGCATGCAGCCGGCAATGTTAGATTACAGCTGCATGAATGGAATGTTGATTTTGCGTGCTGGTGTACATACAAATATTTAAACTCCGGCCCCGGCGCTGTTTCCGGCGTTTTTATTCATGAAAGATTTGCAACGGATAAAAATTTTCCAAGGCTTGCAG
>JAEWBD010000403.1 GCA_023391315.1 Bacteroidota bacterium
TGCTTTATTGGTTTAACGGATGCCCACACCGAAGCGCATATTACACGTGCTGCCTTGGAAGGCGTTTGTTATGCTGTGGTTGATGTATTGCGGGCGCTTGAGGAGAACAGCGGCAACATTAATAATATTTACCTGAGCGGCGGTATTATAAAATCTGACGTGTGGGTGCAATTGCTGGCAGATATCTCCGGTAAAAAAATAATGCTGAATGAAGCGGCGGACGCCTCCGCGCTGGGCGCAGCTTTTATTGGCATGAAAGCTTTGGGTAAAGTGAAAAACATAAATGCCGCCAAAATGTTCCTGCAAAATGTAAAAACGGTTAAGCCTTCGGCGGCTAATCATCGCATATATAAAAAATATTTTGCTGTTTACAGCAGTTTATACGGAAGATTAAAAGATGTTTTTGCTGAATTAACCGCAATGAATTAAACAAATGGAAGTAACTATAAGAAAAGCGGAACCTAAAGATTTCGAAGAAATTTATACGCTCATTAAAACGTTTTCAGCATTTATTCAAACGCCTGAAAAAGTTACCATAAAGCCTGCACAAATGTTGCAGGACAAAGATTGTTTCAATTGTTTTATTGCCGTTGAGCATGAGAAAATTATTGCTTTTGCCACCTGGTTTTTTGCCTATTATTCCTGGACGGGGAAAGCTGTTTATTTGGATGACCTGTATGTTATGGAAAAATATCGTGGCTTGGGCATTGGAAGTAAATTATTAGATAAAGTAATTGAAACCGCAAAAAATGCAAATTGTAAAAAGCTGAGATGGCAGGTATCGAACTGGAATAAAAAGGCGATTGAGTTTTACAAAAAACGCGGTGCTGTAATTAATACCGTAGAAATAAACTGTGATTTGGAATTATGAAGGGCAGGCTATTTTATCACATTTATACAGAATAGCCTGCTCCCTTATTTTTGCACAAATTTTTTGAATGAACCTGATTGAAGAATTGCGTTGGCGCGGAATGATTCAGGATATAATGCCTGGCACCGAAGAGCAGTTATTAAAAGAACAAACGTCGGCCTATATTGGTTTTGACCCTACGGCCGAAAGTCTGCACATTGGCAGCCTTGTACCCATTTTATTATTGGTGCATTTGCAAAAAGCCGGTCATAAACCTTATGCATTGGTGGGTGGTGCCACTGGAATGATAGGCGACCCCACGGGCAAAAGCGAAGAGCGAAATTTATTGAGTGAAGATGTGTTGCAGCGCAACCAGGAAGGCATAAAAAGACAACTGGAAAAATTCCTGCAGTTTGATGAAAGCATGCCCAACGCAGCTGTTATGGTAAACAATTATAATTGGTTTAAAGAAATGCGCTTTCTTGATTTCATTCGTGATACCGGCAAGCACATTACCGTAAACTATATGATGGCCAAAGACAGCGTGAAGAAAAGAATTGAAAGCGAGAATGGCATAAGTTTTACAGAATTTACTTATCAGCTCATCCAGGGCTACGATTTTTACTGGCTGTATAAACACCATAATTGCAAACTGCAAATGGGTGGCAGCGATCAGTGGGGAAATATAACAACCGGCACAGAATTAATCCGCCGTAAAACCGGTGGCGAAGCTTTTGCCTTTACCTGCCCGCTGCTTAAAAAATCAGATGGCGGAAAATTTGGCAAAAGCGAAAAAGGGAATGTGTGGCTGGATGCAGAAAAAACGTCGCCTTACCAGTTTTACCAGTTTTGGGTGAATGCTGCGGATGATGATGCTAAAAAATGGATTAAAATCTTTACTTTTTTACCAACAGAAGAAATAGAAACACTTATACAGCAACATGATGAAAATGCCGCTCTGCGCCTGCTGCAGAAGGCGCTGGCAAAAGAAGTTACGCTGTTTGTGCATGGCGAAGAAGGTTTAAAACAAGCGATAGAAACCACTGAAAAATTATTTGCCAATCAATCAGCGCCGGCTGAAAGCTTAAGCGAAGATGATCTCGAGGGCATGGAAGGCGTTGTTAAGATTGACTATGATGTAACTAAATTAAACAGCGGAATTGATGTAATCTCTTTTCTCACGGAAACCAATATTTTCCCCAGTCGCGGTGAAGCCAGGAAAATGATTCAGAACGGTGGCGTAAGCCTGAACCGTGAAAAAGTTAGCGACTTACAGATGAACGTTGACAGCTCGGTTTTACTGCATAAAAAATATTTGCTGGTGCAGAAAGGCAAGAAAAACTATTACCTGGTTAAAGTTGGCTGATGCAAAACCTTTATTGCATTTCGGGGCTGGGCGCAGATGAAAGGGTATTTCAATACCTTGATTTATCTTTTGCGCATCCTGTTTTCATCACGTGGATAAACCCGCTGCCGGGCGAAACCCTGGAAGCTTATGCCAGCCGCCTTAAAGAGAAATTTATCGGTGAAGAAAACCCGCTTATTATTGGCCTCTCACTTGGTGGCATGCTGGCCACAGAAATTGCAAAACAGCTCCCCAAAGCAAACGTCATTATCATTTCAAGCGCTAAAACCAGGAAGGAGCTGCCATTTTACTGGCGAATTTTCCGCCGCATTCCTCTTTATAAAGTTCTGTCATACAGCCTGGTGAAACAAACGCTGGCCATACAGGAATATTTCCTGGGCATTGGTTCTGAATTAAGCAGGCAATACGAAAAAACAGTAATAGACAGGGCTAATATGCATTTTTATAAATGGGCTATTGGTGCTATCGTTTCCTGGGAAAATAAAATAGTGCCTGCTAACGTTTTTCATATACATGGCAGCAACGACAGGCTGCTTCCGATGCGGTTTGTAAAGCCCAACTTGGTAATAAATAATGGCGGGCATTTAATGATAATAGAAAATGCTGCAGAAGTTTCGGCAGTTTTAAAACAAATATTTGCCGTAAAATATAAATCCGGTGAATTAAATTTGACGTTTTAAATCAGCAACAATTATACAAGTGATTGATTTATAAGTTCAACCTTTTCTATGAAAGGCCAAAGCAGGTATGAATACTTTGCAAATTTGTTTATAATTGTGTGCAATATTTCAAATTTTATATCGTTGTTTTAGATTCTAAAGATTAATTTTCAAAAATGATAAGGCTGCTTAAATTTTCGATGTACACTTTTTTGCTCGCAGGCCTGCTGGTTTCGTGCAAAAAGGGTGGAAGCAAGAGTTCCTGGAAAAAGAAGGACGGTACCAGTGATGTAACAGGCTGGCATTATAATGATAAGGACCAGGGCGGTTATTACGTGGCCAAACCTAAAGATATTAAAACCGGGCCCGGCCTTGTGTTTGTACAGGGCGGTACTTTTACCATGGGCTCAACTGAAGAGGATGTAATGGGCGATAACAATAACTTTCCCCGCCGCGTTACCGTTAATTCCTTTTTTATAGATAAAACGGAAGTAGCCAACGTACACTATCGTGAATACATTCACTGGATTGAAAATGTATTTTCCGATCCCCAGTATGAAGCGGTAGTTCAGGGCGCAAAACCCGATACGCTTGTCTGGCGCAGCGAGCTGGCCTATAACGAGCCTTATGTTGAATATTATTTCCGCCATCCTTCCTATAATTATTATCCTGTAGTTGGCGTAACCTGGAGGCAGGCCCATGATTTTTGTATCTGGCGTACCGACAGGGTGAATGAGCTTGCTTTAATAAAATCGGGTTACCAAAACAAAAACCTGATTAAGCAGGAAATGAATGGCGGCGGACAGGATAACTTCAATACAAAGTCTTATTTAATGGGTGAATATGAAGGCGTTCCCGGTAAACCGAAAAAGAATCCATTGAAAGATGCACAGGGAAGACCAAGAACGACTGTTGCTTTTGAAGATGGTATTTTATTTCCTGATTACCGCCTTCCAACTGAAGCAGAGTGGGAATATGCAGCTTTGGGCCTTGTTAGCGAAAACCCTGCCCCGCGCAAAAATGAAAAGAAAAGAGGGGAAGAACTGATTGCCAACAAACAGGTATATGCCTGGAAAAACGATGGTTATGATAACCTGCGCGCTACAAAAAAAGGTGCTATGCAGGGTGCCATGCTGGCCAACTTTAAACGTGGCAATGGCGACTATATGGGTGTTTCAGGCGGGTTGAACGACCGTTCTGCCATACCGGCCTCTGTTACCTCTTTCTATCCAAATGGTTTTGGCCTTTATAATATGAGTGGCAATGTGAGCGAATGGGTGGCTGACGTTTACAGGCCTAATTCATTATTGGATGTGGATGATATTAATCCTTACCGCGGTAACGTTTTTATGCAGGTTGACAAAAGTGGTGGGGAAGGAAACATGAGGGATAGCTTGGGTAGGATTAAAATGATTCCCGAAAACGATTCTGCTTTAGCTGACCGCCGCAATTACCAGCGTTCTTATGCCATTGATTACCTGGATGGTGATTCTGCCAGCCGTGTATTTTACGGATATGGTGTTACAACTTTAATCAGCGATCAAAGCAGGGTTATAAAAGGTGGAAGCTGGCTTGATATGCCTTACTGGCTCAGCCCCGGTGCCCGCCGTTTTTATGAAGAATATGAAAGCAGCGCTACCATTGGCTTCCGTTGTGCCATGACGCATTATGGAGCGCCCGAGTCCGGATCCACCAAGACCAAAACAGGTAACTTCTTCCCGAAAAGAAGGCAAAAGAGATAAGAATAATCAAAAATAAGATAAAGGCCATCTGCGCAGCGGATGGCCTTTATTATTGGAGTTAATTGATGCACATTTTACAATTCCAGTTTCACACCGCCAAAGTAATTTCTCAGTGGCGAAGGATTAAAATACCTGCTGCCAATAGCATTCAGGTCATTCCCTAAACTGTAATTTTCATTTAATAGGTTATCAACACCAAAATAAAAATCAAGCAGGGCTTTACCAAATGATTTTTTAAACCCGAGCTTTAGCTGCAGCAATTTATAACTTTCTGCATACACATCATTGGCATCTGTAAGCGGTATGGCTGAAGTAAAATTGAAATTTGCATTAAGATAAATGCCTGGTCTTGTATATACATCAACCGTGGTAACATTTACATTTTTTGGAACACCGGTAAGATGATTACCCGAAAAATCTTTTATGCCGGAAATGTAATTATTGAATTTGTAAGGCTGATAGGCAAAACTGTTTGAAACTGAAACTGTTTTTATAAACCGGTATTTATTCCTAACCGGGAATCCATTCAGCCATAGTTCAAAACCGGGCTGCCGCGTACCGCCTGAATTTACAAAATAGTCTGCGCCCGAACTGTCTGTTTGTGCAACGATGGCATTTTTTAAATTAAAACTATAAACAGAGGCACTGAACTCAATACGCTCTTGCAATGCAGAACCTTTTATACCCGCTTCAAAATTCCATCCATATTCAGGCTGAAGATTATAAAACTGGTTGGTTGAAGGCCGCACCTCCGCCAATGTGGGCGGTGAAAAACCCTTTGAGGCTATTGCAAACAATGAAAGATTATTATTAACCGAATAAAGCAGGCTAAGCCTTGGCGCCCACAACATGTTTGTGTTCTGATGCTGCCAGTAATTATACATACTGTCTGAAATTCGGTTGTATTTCAACAGCTGCTGGTTGGCGCTTAACCCTGCCTGCACGAGCAGTTTTCTTAATTTTACATTCACTTGTGTAAACAACAGGTATTGGGCCACGTGTACCTTGTCGTTATACAATAAATCGCCGCGCTTTCCGCTATTATTTTCGTAGTTGTTGATGTTTGAAATATTCTGCTGCCATTCTGCACCGGCAAGCCATTTTACTTTTAAAGTATTCATTTCAAATACCGTTCTTGCCCCATAATTTGATTCGCCGCGTTTTTCATAGTTTGTAATAAACGGGTTTTTAAAATCAGTATGATTTACGGTTACCGAAGTAGAATTGCTCCAGAGGTTATTGAAAGCGGAACGGAGGCTGAGGCCCGCAAAACCTGTTTTATTATAAATACCTGCTTTTTGTTGAACGGCGCCGGGCAGGGTGGCGGTTGGTTGCCTGGCGAGTGTTGGCATAGAATCCATTTGTGCCTTGGTGATACCGCCGGGTGTTTCGTAATGAAGATCAGTATAAAATAGCAGGGCGGATAATTGTTCTTTGTTACTGATATTCCAGTCCAGGCTTGATTGTACAGCATCTTTGCGCATGGCGCTTTGCTGCCTGTAACCATTATTTTGATAATGGCTTTGCTGTATACTGAAATTAAGTTTTTTAGACTGGTGATTGAAAACAAGCTGTTCATTCATTAAATTATATGAGCCGGTTTCCACATTGGCACTGAAAGTTTTCTGCACGGGTAAAGGATTTGTTTTCAGCAAAACTGCACCGCCGGTATTAGCGCCGTATAAACTGCTGGCAGGGCCTTTAATTATTTCAACCGAAGAAAGCTGGCTGATATCAATAAGGTTTAAGTAAGTATTGCCGCCGGCATCGGTAAGCGGGATATTATTCCAGTAAACTTTTATATTTCTTACGCCAAATGGTGAACGCAGCAGGCTGCCGCGTATAGAAAGCCGGTAGCTGCCCGGGCTTCTTTCTTCCATTCTTACCCCAGCTACTGCGTTGAAAACGGGAACCAGTGTTTTATTATCAAAACGTTCCAACTGCTGTTTGCCAATAATGGATATGGTGGCAGGAGCATCTTTCCAGTTGGCGGCACCGCCAAATGCGGTAACGGTTACAGGTTCCAGGATGGCCGTATCGGAAGATATTTTAGAGGAATCAGTTTGAGCGATGATAGAGGCAGACAGCAGGCAGGAAAAAATAAGAAATAAGGAAAATCTCAAGGTATATTTTGCTGACCCGGAATTGAAACAACTGCTGCCATAAAAATATGCAGTAGAAGGGAGTGACACAACCGTGCTGAATTGAAATACGAAAGCTGGCTTCATAACAATAAAAATCCCGATGTTGTATGCAAACATCGGGATAAATTTCTTACGTCTTTGCTGTTTAAAAATGAACTTTATTTCTTTAGATACATTACTTCCTTTACAAGATTCACTGTGCCGTTAATGCTTGGCAGGTAGGCTGTTACCAGGTTTGGCGCATAGTGCATGGGCGCATCGGCGCTGGTAAGGCGGCGAACCGGTGCATCAAGGTAATCAAAACCTTCTTTTTGTATGCGATAGCTAAGCTCGCTGGCAACGCCGCACATAGGCCATTCTTCTGCAACAATTACAAGACGATTGGTTTTTTTTACACTTTCCAAAACCGTCATCCAGTCGAGTGGGCGAATAGTGCGCAGGTCAATTACTTCTGCGCTTATATTTTCTTTTTCAAGTTCGGCGGCGGCACCAAGTGCTACTTTCATCATTTTGTTGAAAGAAACAATAGTAACATCGTTGCCTTCTTTTTTTACATCGGCTTTGCCTAATTCAATATAATATTCTTCTTCCGGCACCTCGCTTTTATCGCCATACATTATTTCACTTTCCATAAACATCACAGGGTCCCGTTCGTAACGGATGGCTTGTTTTAGCAAGCCTTTTGCATCGTAACCATTTGAAACTGAAACTACTTTTAAGCCCGGAATATTGGCATAAATATTTTCAAAAGCCGTGGAGTGCTGTGCGCCAAGCTGGCCGGCGCTTCCGTTTGGTCCGCGGAAAACAATGGGACAACCAATTTGCCCGCCACTCATGGCAAGCATTTTTGAGGCGGTATTTAAAATCTGGTCAAGCGCTAAAACAGCAAAATTCCAGGTCATAAATTCAACAATAGGGAGCAGGCCGTTTTGGGCAGCACCAACGCCAATTCCGGAAAAACCAAGCTCAGAAATAGGTGTATCAATCACGCGTTTAGGGCCAAATTCGGCCAGCATACCCTGGCTTACTTTATAGGCGCCATTATATTCGGCCACTTCTTCACCCATTAAAAATACACGCTCGTCTCTTCTCATCTCTTCATTCATCGCTTCGCGTAAAGCTTCACGAAAGGCAATTTGTCGCATAGTAAAAATTTAAAGCGCGGCAAAAATACAGGAATATGGGTTTAGAAGTTCATGTATTAGCGGTTTAATAAGATTTGAAACAGATGCGATGCGGGCATTTGTAAAACGGGAAGCTGCTTTTTGAACAGCTCCCTGTTACCCGCGTTTAAGAAAACATCCGCTCAATTAAAGTCAAACCATTTTTCCGCGATAGTGCTGTGATAAATTTTATACAGATGCTGCCCGAAACCTTCCAGGTCCTGTTGTATTAATACAAGCGAACGGCAATCCAGGTAATGAATAACGCCACCGCCGTTTCCATAACCGCCACCGGCCGGGTCAGAAAACTGTGTTTGCATCTTCAGCACAACAGAATCGCCCAACGCTTTAATATCAGGCATAATAAATCCCGGCCTGATTGTATAAGTGCCGTGATATAATGTTTCATTCTGGTAAGAATCGGTAATGCCTTCAAGGGGCAGGCAAAAATCACTCTGGTCGGGCAGCGGAACGGCACCGCGTTCTACTGTGCGGCGGTCGAATGTGTTACCGTTGTAAAAAGTGATTTGCTCGCCTGAAATCTGGTAAAATGTATTAAAATGAAGATGCGTATTGGGTGAGTCGGAACCTGGGCATGTCCCATATATGGAAATGCCTGCGCAGCAGCTTCCCTTTATAAACTGACCATCTGCACCCCACACTTTTTCTGGCGTGGAGATAAAAAAAGAGGCAGGTGAATCTATATACGACATCACCCAATCCCAGGTGTCATTATTAGCCAGCTCCAGTCCGCATGCACTTTCCAAATCATTTTTATGCGGCATTATTTTTACAGGTTGTATGGCCTGGTCAATGGGGTTTTTATCAATGTCGTAAGGTGTAATCACAATATTAAAGCTCAGCGGCGGTTCCCAACCGGTTGGGTCAACGCCCATCATAATTACCGAAACCGTATCGCTGCTGTCTAAATCTTTTATTTCAGGGACATCATAATAATAGCTGGCACTGCCGCCATCGAGCGCAAGTACCTGCAGGAATACGCCGGATACATTTTCTGTGGTATCTGTATGCAGGAATTTAATAGGGAGCTTCACTTGGTCAACCAAAAACAAAGTGTCTTCAAAAGAAATTTTTAAAGAACTGCCTGATGCCCCGCCGGGAATTTGCCCTTCAATCTTACTGGCGTCGTTAAACTGCAGAATGTTCGATAAAGAATCTGCCGTGGCGGAAGTTTCCGGAGGATTATGCGGTATGATGCCGCCAATTTTGTGACAGGAAAACAAAGCTGCAGAAAGAAAAACGATGCAGCTAAGGTGTAAGAAATGCAAGTGTTTCATGGTTTTATTTTTTGAGAAGTTTTGAAAAACGTTTTAATGAGAGATGAGTTGATAAAGTTGACAGATGAGAGAAGGCAGTTGACAGATTCACAACTCTCTACCTGGCCACAAGCATTTTTTTGGTAATTGTTGTAACACCGTCAATAATCAATGAGTAGGTGTAAATGCCGGCGCTTAATGAAGATGCATCTATATTAATTATTCCGCTGCCTGGTTCGATAAGCGTTATTTGTTTAATAAGCTTTCCACTCATATCATGTATTGCAATGGAAGCATTTTTTGCATTTGCAGGCTTGTTGTAATGAATGCTTGTATTGTTGCTAAGCGGGTTGGGAATATTTTGTTCGAGCGAAGCATTGCTGAGCGTTATAGCTGTAATATTTTTTTCTCCGGGATTTTCATTTAATGAAGAAGCGCCGGCTAATGTTGAAGTGTTTATGCCTGCTGCTTTTTTCAATGCGTCAATTTCCTGCTGCTGTTCCTGTATGGCTTTTATAAGTACCGGAATAATATCGGCGTACATTACGCCTAAATGCCGTGCAGGTATTTTTTCTGTTTTGCCTGCGGTGTCTATTCTGTATTCATGATCTTTTACAACTTCGGGCAATACTTTTTGCAAATCCTGTGCAACCAGTCCAATCTTGTCATTATCTTCTATGCTGTTTTTCCAGTTGAAGCGCACAGGCTTCAGTTGCATAATTTCTTTTAAGCCATAATTAAGGGAGCGGATATTCTTTTTATCTCTTTCATCAGAAGTATTGATGCTGCCATCTATAGACCATACATCAAACCATCTGTTTGAGGAAGTGCCAAGTTCAAATACACGGTCAATAGCAGAAACAAAACTTCCTTCTGAACCTAAAATGTTTTTGCTTAGTAAATTTAACCTGGCCCCGTAACCGGAAGTACTGGCCGGGTCTCCGAAAAACAAATCTTTATTTGTTACAATCCCAGGGCCTAAAGGATTAAGGTAGAGGTAAGCGAGAATATTGCTATTCCTTGCTTGTACTCCTTTTGTGTCAATTACTAAATGCTCATGGCTGCGATCACCGGTAACAATATAACCGCCACCACCTGAAGTTATATCTGTGCCACCTATAACTTGCAGCTTTGCTTCCGGGGTTTGCGTTCCAATGCCTACAAAGCTGTTCTTGCCTTCAATGTGCATTCCATTCGAAAGCATATTTATATCTCCGCCATACCGGTTTAAAAACAACGTGGTTTTGCTGCCGTTATCTCTTGCCTGTATGGTGTTGTGGTCTATTGCAAGATTTTCATCTGTTATTTGCCCCACTACAATAGCACCGGCTTTATTTAGCCGAACGCTGCTGCCGCCTGTAACCTGGAGCTTCACATCAGGAGTGTTTATACCAATGCCAAGCTTTCCTTTAAGATATAAACCATTATCCGGTGGCATAAGCGTGTCGCCGATAGTAACGCCGCCATTGCTGTTTACAATCATCTTAGCCGTATCAAGCACATCAATTTGCAAAGGATTTCTGCCAGCCTGTTTTGAATTAATATGCACCTGCGCTTTCGGGCTTGTATTTCCAAAGCCCCATAAGCCACCGGTGGTGAGCTTGCCATAGGTTTTGTTGTTTGATATGAACAGTATGGATTCGCTGTTAATGGAACCCAGTTTGCCGGTAGTATCTAAAGTGTTGCCGGCAACTGTCCAATTTTGTGCATGGAGGTTTAAGCATGCATAGGCACAACATGCAGTGAGTAAAAGCATTCGTTTTTTCATAAGTTAAATTTTAAGGCACGCCTTCGTTTTGCGTTTGATTAAATAAGTAGAAGAGAGATGGATGATATGGTTATTTGTTCTCCGCTTAAGTGAGTAGTTAATTGTGAATAAATCGCTGATGAACTGTGGCAGTCATCCGTCAACTATCATCTGCTATCTGTTAACTGCTTCTTCATCTCAATCCAAAAACAAAATTTCATTGAGGGCGGGAGCTTTCATTTACCCTTTCGGGTGATTTTTAAAACGGATGTAAAATTTATTGCAGTATCAGTTGCCTTATACGTGCAATAGCAGAAGAATGAGAAGTGGCATCTAATTTTAAATAGAGGTTATTAATGTGCTTTTTCACGGTGTTGATGGATATGAATAACTCAGCGGCAATCTGCTTATTGGTGCAGCCATTATAAATTAACTGCAGCAGTTGAAACTCCCGCTCACTTACAGGCGAGGGTAAAAATTTATTAATTGTTGACAGCTTTAATTCCGGAAAATTGCGTCTGCTCTTTTGTGCAAAATTGTGCAGGGCAATTTCAATTGAACTGTATAACCCTGCTTCTGTAAACGGTTTTACAATGTAGCCTGCAGGCTCTGTTACCTTTGCATTGGCAAGAGTTTTTTTATCGGAATAAGACGTAAGAAAAAGAAATGGGATCTGATAATTGCCCGCAATGGTTTCAGCTATTTCGATGCCTTCCATTTTACCATTGAGATTTATATCGAGTATGGCAACATCGGGCAGATTAGTCTTTAATTCAGCAAGTGCATCTTCCCTGTTATAAACAATTGCTGAAACGATATAATCATTCCTTCGCAGCGCCCCGGCAATATCTTCAGCCACTATTGGCTCGTCTTCCACAATTAATATACTTATCTCGTTCATGTTTATACAAGCTTGTAATTTTTTATTTCAATATCCACCTTGGTGCCGTCTTCAGCATAAATATTCATTTTCCCTTTCAGCTTTTGCAGAAAAGTATTTATCATTTTATATCCAAACCCATATTCATCTTTTGGTTTTTGCTGAATGCCTGTACCGTTGTCATAAACGCCAAGCTTCAGCAGGTTGTCTTCTTCTTTTAATATAATTTTTATAGCGCCATCTCTTCCGTCATTAAAGGCATATTTCAAGCTGTTGGTAATTAGTTCATTTAATATTAATCCCAGTGGTACCACAACATCCACATCAAGATTCATCGGCTGCAATTCTTTAATCAGCTTTACTTTATTATGTTGAATATTGTAGGAATGAAAGAGATTGTCGCAAAGCTTGCCGATGTAATCCTGAATATCTATGCCGGTTAAATTATTTTCCTGGTAAAGGTTCTGGTGTATGAGCGACATACTCTGCACACGGTTGCGGCTTTCTTTCACAGCCTGCAGCGCATGTTCATCTGCTATATAATCGGACTGCAGGCTTAACAGGCTCGACACTATCTGCAAATTATTTTTTACGCGGTGATGTATTTCCCTCAATAAAATCTCCTTCTCCTGCAATGATTTTTCAACCAGTTCGTTTTGTGCAGCCAACTGTTCTTTTTTCTTTTTGTTTGATGCAAAAGCAATCCATGCAAGCACTGCCAGGGCCAGCATTAAAACAGAAGCCAGTATAAAATAATTTCTTTCTTTTTTGTTGTGCACAGCTTCTGCGGCAGCCAGCGCATTCTGCGTATTTAGCTTGTCAATCTGTTTTTCTTTTTCTGCCGTTTCATACACAGCAGCCATTTCGTTCAGTTGCCTCAGGTTTTCTTCATTCAGTAAATCATTGCGAAGCGCTGCTGCAGAATCTGCATAGCTAAATGCCAGGGCATAGTTTGTTAGCATACGGTTGCATTTGGAAAGCTTGCGGTAAAAAACTTCCATTCTTTCTTTACGCTGGTTCTTTTTTGACGTTTCCAATCCTTTTAAAAAATATTTTTCTGCTGCTGCATAATTTTCACGTGAAGAAAAGATATCGCCTAACCCTTCATACGCTGTTATCAGCACATCTCTGTCATCGTGTGTCAAAGCTTTTTTCTCTACATCATAAAACACAGCTTCTGCTTCATCCAGCCGATGCTGGCCCACCAATGCAGCGCCCATATTTACCTGCGAACCGTAAATATCTTTTTCTGCGTGAATTTTTTTTGCAAGCTGCATGGCGCGGTAAGCATAATAATATGTGCTGTCGAATTTGTCCTCACTGTTATAAGCACTGCTGATGTTTATCAATGTGTTTAGTATACCCTGTTCGTCATGCAGTTCCTCTTTTATAACAAGTGATTGCCTGTAATAGTGAATAGCATTGGTATAATCCTTTTTGGAGCGGTATAATATACCGATATTATTCAGCGATCTTGCAACATAACTTTTATTCCCCGTTTCCTGCCGCAGCTTTAATGCAGCAAGATGATTGCGCAGCGAAAGCTCATAGTTGCCTCTTACATAATAAGCAAGCGCTATATCGCTGATAACATTGGAGAGATGTTCTTTATCGTTGAGCGATGTATATAGAAATGCAGCACTGTTCAAAAAATTCAGGCAACTGTCTATGTTTCCAATGTAATCATAACAAACGCCAATTGTGTGCGAAGACCTGGCAATAAGCTTTGCGCTTTTTATTCTTTGAGCGATAGATAAGGCTGTTATTGCATACAACAGAGCTGCACGGGGCTTATCTTCAATATATAAATTACTAAGAGCAATATTTGCATTTATGCGTACGGTATCCTGCTTTGAAGATTGCAACAGCAGGTTCAGTGAATCTGCTGTTGCATCCTGTGCATACAAATCAGCTACGGTAATACAGGCAATCAATATGTATATAAGCGTCTTCACAATAGCTGGTTAGATGTTTATTATAAAAGCCGGCAGCAATACAAAGATTAGGATGTAACGGTGATCGGAAGTTATCCTTACGGGTAATTTATCTGAGTTCTTTATTGTTTCTTTCGGTGTTTGTTCTGTATGCGCTTAAATGGCTGCGGCCTATGGTTGAAAAGGTAGAATAATTTACTGACAGACAGCGGGATAAATTTTTAACAGCATTTAAATAATACAAAAAGAGGCTGCTTTACAGCAACCTCTTTTTTATTAATCAATATAAAAATACATATTAACTGCAACCTAAGCTATTACCACAGTTTAAGCATTTATAGCAGGTGCCGCTTCTTACCGTAATATGCCCACAAACATTGCAGGAAGGCGCATCGCTCTGCATATTTTTGGCGGCAGCATTAGCGGCATCCATTGAAGTTGCTGCATGTATGCCCGCCGTGGTTTTCTGTGCCTTATGCATATGTACAGAAGGTGCTGCGGTCACTGACTTTACGTGCAGGTTGCTCAAGGATGGTTTGCCAATAATTTCTGCATCCTCCTCATCACCAAGATTGGTTAGTTCAGGCCTGTCCAATACGTGTACGAGATCCGTTCTGTCAAGATATTCATACGCCAGGCACCTGAACACGAAGTCAACCAGCGAAGTGGTGGTTTTAATATTCGGATGGTCTACCATGCCCGCAGGTTCAAATTTGGTAAATACAAATTTTTCAACAAACTCATCTAATGGAACGCCATACTGCAAACCAACAGAAACGGCAATGGCGAAGCAGTTCATGAGGCTGCGTAATGTGGAGCCTTCTTTGGCAAGGTCAATAAATATTTCACCTAATGTACCATCATTATATTCGCCGGTGCGCAGGAATAATACCTGGCCATTTATTTTGGCTTTTTGTGTAAAGCCGCGGCGTTTTGCCGGTAAGGTCTTTCTTTCCACAATTTTAGATAATTGTCTTTTTAAAGAAGTATCCTCACTGGCCTGCATGCGCTTATGCACTTCTTCCAACAGTTCTTCAGCGCTTAAGGCAGAAAGGTCAACCAGTTTGGCGCCTGAATTTACTTCTTCAATAACAGGCGCACTTTCACCAGGCTTTCCGTCTTCCTGGCTTTCAGATTTCTTCTTTTTATCAGATTTATTGCTGAGGGGTTGAGAAAGTTTAGAGCCATCACGGTACAAAGCACAGGCTTTCAGGCCCAATTTCCAGCTTAACATATAAGAATCTGCAATTTCTTCAACCGTTGCTTCGTGCGGTAAATTGATGGTTTTAGAAATAGCGCCGCTTAAGAAAGGCTGGCAGGCGGCCATCATTCTTATATGACCATGAGCATGAATATAACGTTCGCCTTTTTTGCCACACCTATTAGCACAATCAAAAACAGGAAGATGTTCGGATTTTAAGAAAGGAGCGCCTTCCACGGTCATCGTCCCGCATACATAATTGTTGGCAGCTTCAACCTGTTCTTCTGTAAAACCAAGTGCATCCAGCAGGTCAAAATTCCAGCCGTTGTATTGTTCAGCTGTAAAACCAAGCCTTTCGAGGCAGGTTTCGCCTAAAATAAATTTATTGAAGAGAAAGCCTATTTCAAATGCTGAAGTAGCAGCATTGTTTAGTTTTTGTATTTCTTCTGCGAGGAAACCTTTTTCACTTAAAGTTTGGGGATTGATAAAAGGAGCGCCTTCAAAGCTGGCCGCACCTACGGCATATTTTACAATGGCGTCAATTTCCTTTGATGTATAACCGAGGTTTTTTAAAGCCTGCGGTACGCTCTGGTTAATGATTTTGAAATAACCGCCCCCGGCAAGCTTTTTAAATTTCACCAGGGCAAAATCAGGTTCAACGCCGGTTGTATCGCAATCCATTACCAGCCCAATCGTGCCTGTTGGCGCAATTACGGTTGTTTGGGCATTGCGGTAGCCATGTTTTTCGCCAAGCTCAACAGCATCATCCCAGGCTTTGCAGGCAGCGGATAATAAATAATCGGGGCAATATTTTGCATTAATGCCTACTGGCTGAAGGCTCAATCCTTCATAAGCA
>JAEWBD010000418.1 GCA_023391315.1 Bacteroidota bacterium
GCTTCATTTAAAGCAGAAGGCACGGCAGCAACCGTTAAAGGCGCTACTGCAGAAGTAAACGGCGATTCGAAAGTTGATGTAAAAAGCGGCGCTGCAGTTGAAGTGGCTTCACCTGCTACAACTGTAAAAGGCGATGCGAATCTTAAACTTCAAAGCGCCACGGTAGATGTGGAAGGTTCTGCTATGACCAACGTAAAAGGCGGTGTCGTAAATCTTAATTAAAGCATATGGCTTCTGAACATAATCCAATAGCCGGACTCATTCATCAGATACAGCAAAAATGGATAGATGAAGTTTCTCCTTACCCTCAGATAAATATAGCACGCTGGCTTATTCAGCCAGACCAGGCAAGATTATTTGAAGGATTTTTGAAACTTGAATCAACTGAACATGGCGCTTTGCCCGAAGTGCTCGTAACCATGTTAACGCCTTTCAAAAATGAAAGAACCTATGCCTTCAACCTGATAAAAGATTGGATTGATATTTATGAAAGCGATGAAAAAACACAGCAGAAACTAACGGCAGCCCAGAAGACTACTGATTGGAATGCTAAAAGCTTTTTGGCGGAAAAAGCTGAACAGAATAATACAGATCAAACTGATCAGCTTATAAAAATGCTTACGGCCTTTCATGCAAAAATGATAGGCAATAATATGCGGCTTGTGGTGGCATTATTCCCTTACAGTATTCACGACATGGAAGGTTTGAAACGCTGGCTGGCTTCTCTTTTAAAGAAAGATATCCCTGATTGCATAACCTTTATGCTTTTTGATCATATTGGCGAATATTATTTTGACAATGTGTTTACAAGATTTCCCGATGTAACTAAATCATTGCACATCAATCTCGATCTTGATGGGGCCATCAGTAAAATCACCAAAATGGGTGATCCTAATTCGCCCGAAATACAATTCAGGGAATGCATGCTGGAGATGGGCAAGGCCGTTCAGCACAAGGATATAACACAACTAAATAAATGGGGTGAAAAAGGTTTAACTGTAACGCAACGAAGCGGTATGAAAAGCATGTTTGCTACTGCGCATATTATTTATGCGGGCATGCTGTTTAATTTTAAAGTGCATGATAAAATTGATGCATTATTATCTTCAGGTTTAACCATTGCAAAGCAGGGTTTACAAACAGAAGCAGCAACCTGCAGGCCACTCATCATACAGTTTTACGGATATACAGGCGCCAGCAAACAGGCGCAGAAAAAAATGAAAGAGGCTATAACCGCTTATGAAAAACAAGGCGATCTTGCGATGGAGTATCAATTGGCGGCAATGGCACTAACGCCTTACTGGCAGGCATATAATCTCAGCAAAAAAAATGAGCCGCTTCGTTATAAGGAGCTTTTAAAAAAAGCTTATTCCATTAAAAATTTTATGCAGAAAGAAGAACTGGAGAACAGCAGTTTTGCTGTTATAGCTTATGATTATGCAAAATGGCTGGAAGATAACCAGCAATGGGAAGAAGCCAAACAAACCGATAACGAGTTTAAAACAATTTATGGCGACGACTGGAGAGAGCAAGTTAAAAAGCCTGGCGCATCATCCATAAAAATGCGCGAATCATTTGTTGTACAATAGACATTAAGAATTATGCTGCCCGCGAATAAACATTTATTACCGGTTATAGGAATTGACGTGCATATGATAGTGATATTAGGTGCGCCGGTTCCTGTGCCGCATCCTTTTATTGGCCTGGTATTCGACCCGATGGACTGGATACCGAAGATCGGTGCAACGGTAAATGTAAATTCTATCCCAAGAGGCAATTCAGGCACCAGCGGCATGCTTGGCACAAAGGCGCATATACCCATGGGCGGGCCGTTTGCCATGGCGCCCATGATTGGCCATGATGCAAAAAATTTCTTTGGCAGCCCGCGTGTAAAAGCAGAAGGCTCTTATTTCAGTGCAGGTGGTTTTATGCTGATGACGTGTAACGATATCGGCATTCCGCTTTCACTTTCAGCCGGTAAAAAATTCAAGCCGGTTCCATCTTTATATGCACCAACCTCTGCCACCATTCCCATACCTGGCGGCAAGCCGGTAATTGTTGGCGGACCGTATGTTCCCGATTTAATGGGTATGCTGATGGCGCTTGTAATGTCGTATGGATTTAGCGCATTGATGAAGGTGGGCGGTGCATTGATAAAAAAAGCTTTAACCGCTTTGAATCATGGTGTACTTAAAAAATTCAAGTGCACACAAAGTTTAGGCGATTTCTTATGTAAACATGGCTTTGAACCGGTTAATCTTATCAACGGAAGTGTGTTATATGAAGGCATTGATTTTGAAATACCTGGTCCTATACCCGTTAGATGGAGCAGGAGATGGTATTCGGATTCAGGCTATAGGGGCTTACTTGGGCATGGCACACATTTAAATTACGATCAAACCTTACAAATATTTCAGGATGATAACGCTATTGGTATCACACTGCCCGATGGAAGAGCGGCAGGTTTTCCTTTGATTGTTTCGGAACATGAAAGTTTTTATCACCGGTTTGAGAAGCTTACACTTACCTGCAAAGACCGGAATACGTATGAACTTTTCAATCATAAAACCCAGTTGCTGTATACTTTCAAAAGAACACAGCGTAATACTTATAAACTTTCAACTATATCCAACGCAGCAGGCCTTTCACTAAAATTTTATTATAACGCTGATTATATTCTTAATAAAATTATAGATACGGCCGGACGTGAAATTTTATTGGCGCTGGATAATTTCAACCGCATCACAAAAGTTACAGCGCAGCATAAAGGTTTTAAAAGAACGATGGTTGAATATGGTTACAACGAAGTGGGCGATCTTACTGCCATAACCGATGCGAAAGAACAAACTACTTCCATCGTTTATCAGAATCATTTAATGGTTGAAAAAACTGATAGGAACGGCCAAACTTTTTACTGGAAATATGATGGTTTAAAAACAGGTGCAAGATGCGTGCACACCTGGGGCGATGGCGGCATATTGGAAGGGCGTATTGAATATCATAAAGGTTTTAATGTAGTAACCAATTCTTTGGGTGAACAAAAAATGTATTACTACGATGAGCATGATCTCTGCGTGCAGGAAACAGATGCGTTGGGTAACTCCGTATTTCATCAATACACGGAATATATGGAACCTTACTGCGATATTGATGAGGAAGGCAACATAACCGGTTATGTGTATGATGACCGGGGTAATATGATTGCTGTGCAAAAACCTGATGGTGCTGCCATCAATTATTTGTATGATGGTAACGGCAAACTGAAAATGATAACGGATGCAGAAGGTAAATCAACTGTATATGTAAATAAAGATGGTTTATTGAAAGCAGTTGTAGCACCTGATAGCGCTGTTACAGCTTATGAATATAATGCAGAAGGTTTAACAAAAGCAATCACCAACAATAAAGGATTGCAAACGCAGTTGCAATATGATGATGATCATAATCTCATTAAAATGATCTTGCCGGACAGCGTTGAAGCAAGCTGGGAATATGATGCCTGGGGAAGATGCGTTAAAGCTGTAAACCCTGAAAAACAAGCTGAAGATTTTGTGTATGATGTGTTGGATCGCGTGGTAAGAATTAAAAAATATGATGGCAATAAAATCCAGTTGCAATACAATGCTTATGATGAAGTATTGTATGCTGAAGATGCGCATCACCGCGTAAAATTTGAATACACGCCATTGGGCAGTTTGCAGTCAAGGGAAGAAAACGGAACAAGAATACAATTCAATTATAATACAGAAGACCGCTTGGTTTCGTTGCTGAATGAGCAGAATGAAGTTTATCGTTTTAAATATGATGCAAGAGGTAAAATCATTCGGGAGATTGGCTTTGATGGCATTGTGCGGGATTATGTGCGCGGCCGCACCGGGAAAGTAATGCGCGTTAACAGGCCTGGTAACAGGTTTACAGCATATGAATATGATATGGCAGGCCGCCTTACCCGTGCCGAATACAGCGATGGCACCTGGGAAATATATGGATATAATAAAAACGGCCAGTTGATTGAAGCTGCAAATGAAAACAGCAGCGTTATAATTGAACGCGATGCGTTAGGCAGGGTTATAAAAGATAAGCAGGATGAATATTTTGTTGAAAGTGTATATGATAAACTAGGCAGGCGTGCTGAAGTTAAAAGTTCTTTAGGCGCTTCTATAAAACTGGAAAGGAATAAAGCAGGTTTTGTAAGCAGTGTAGTGGCAAACAATGCAGCCGGTGAGCGTTGGGGAGCGCAATTCAAATACAATGCGCTTGGATTTGAAACAGAGCGGTTGCTTCCGGGTAATATTATTTCTTCATTTGATTATGACAGGGCTGGT
>JAEWBD010000427.1 GCA_023391315.1 Bacteroidota bacterium
CGCCTGAGCCGGGTGAAATTTTTGTGCAGAAAGATTTATTGGAAACATTAACCAAAATGGTGGAGGCAGAACAGCAGGCATTAGAAAATAAGAAGAACCGGAAAGATGCCATTTATGCCGCATACGACCGTTTTTATAAAGGCGATATTGCGAAAGAATTTGTGCGTGGCGCACAGGAACAGGGCGGATTGATTACGATGGAAGACCTGGCAAAATGGAAACCCGTTGAAGAAGAACCGATGCACGTAAATTATAAAGGCATTGAAGTATATAAACTGCAGCAGTGGACACAAGGGCCTTCCATGCTGCAGGCTTTGAATATATTGGAGAATTTTGATCTGAAAAGCATGGGCTATAACTCTGCCCGTTATATGAATACTTTATACCAGGCAATGAGCCTGTCTTTCGCCGACCGGGATTTTTATTATGGCGATCCATATTTTCCACCCGAAGAACCAATGAAAGGTTTATTGGATAAAACCTATGCGAGGCAAAGGGCGGCGTTAATTAACTTAGATAAAAGCAATCCAACTATTGGCCCCGGCGACCCCTACCCTTTTGAAGGCAAAACCAATCCATATTTAAATATTTTAAAACAAAGAGGTTTTACGATTGATTCAACCAATAAAACTATTCCCGGCGCTATTCCAAAACATGATGCGGCACAAATAAACGCCATGCAGCAAAAAGATGTTGTTCGTAATACCAGCGCGCTCGATTCTGTCTATATGGACCGTTTATGGCGCGGCACTACTTCGGTGGAAGCAGCAGATAAAGACGGATGGGTGGTTTCTGTTACGCCAAGCGGCGGCTGGCTTCCCGCCTGTATAGCGGGGCATACGGGTGTGGGTATGAGCCAGCGTTTGCAAAGCTTTGTGTTAGACAGTGCGCTTGATCCGTTTAATGTAATTGAGCCCGGCAAAAGACCACGTGTCACACTCACACCCACACTGGCCATGAAAGACGGAAAACCTTTTATGGCTTTTGGAGTGCAGGGTGGCGATACACAGGATCAAAATTTATTGCAATGTTTCTTAAACGTAGTTGAATTTGGCATGACCATACAGGAAGCTGCTGAGGCATCCAACATCAACAGCGACCAATTATGGCTTTCATTAGGCGGCGAACAAATTAAAGACAGGCAGCCGCATCCCGGCAGCATACTTGTAAATTCCGATACGCCGGATTATGTGCGAAGCGCTCTGCGAAAAATGGGTTATACATTATCCATCGGTGAACGCACAAGCGGACCGATCAATGCTATTTATTTTGACTGGAAGCATGGCAGCTTCTGGGGCGGATCCTCCAATAACGGGGAAGATTATGGTATCGGATGGTGAACCTTAGCAATACTTTGTGTCTTTGCGCCTCAGTGGTTTAATTCTCTAACAACTAAGGCACCTTTTGGTAACAGCTTATATTTTTTTCTTTATATCGTCAATTATCTTTTCTGCATGCACCCTTGAATTTTCTATAAAGAGTTTATGTGTATCAAAGCCGCCGCAAACAACACCGGCAAGATAAATGCCCCGCTGGTTGGTTTCCATCGTTTCGCCATCATATAAAGGACATTGCTTTTCGTCTTCAGATAAGGTAATGTGCAAACTTTTAAGCAAATTAAAATCCGGGTGATAACCGGTTAATGCCAGCACAAAATCATTCTCAAGTGTAACCATGCCATCAGGCGTTTGTATATCTACCGCATGTTCGTGGATAGCTGTAATGTTAGAATTAAAATACGCGTTAATACTGCCTTCTTTAATACGGTTTTCAATGTCGGGTTTCACCCAGTATTTTACACTTTTACCGATGGTGTCTTTTCTTATAACCATCGTTACCTCGGCGCCTTTGCGCCATGTTTCCAATGCCGCATCTACAGAAGAATTGCTGGCCCCTACAACGATCACTTTTTGAAAAGCATAATAATGCGGGTCATCATAATAGTGCTTTACTTTCGGTAAATCCTCCCCCGGCACATGCAGCAACTGGGGAATATCATAAAACCCTGTTGCCACAATTATATTAGTACTTATATAATTTTGTTTGTTGGTTCGTATTTCATAAGTCTTCTCATCAATGCGCTGAACCGATTCTACTTTTTCAAAAAGATGTATGTTAAGCTGTTTATCTTTTGCCACGCGCCTGTAATATTCCAGTGCTTCTGCACGCTTCGGTTTTGGGTTTAAGCTCATAAAAGGCACATTGCCAATTTCCAGCCTCTCAGAGGTGGAGAAAAAAGTCATGTTAACGGGATAGTTGTATAAACTGTTTACCAAACATCCCTTTTCAACAATTATATAATTAAGATTTGCTTTTTGTGCTGCTATGCCACATGCCAAACCTATCGGGCCGCCGCCAATAATAAAAACATCGTACCTGCTCATAGGTGCAAAACTAAAGGAGAAATGTTTAGCAACAGTTACAACAACGGGAGCAGCCTGCACGGCAATTAAAAAAAACTGCTGCTGCTTTGCAAAGCATTTTGATGAGTTTGAAAAAGATGGTGAATAAATAATGAGGCGTCATATAAATACTACTTTATTGATTGGAAAATGCTGTTTTATTATTTACAAAACCGGAACATCAT
Source organism: Bacteroidota bacterium (assembly GCA_023391315.1). Taxonomy (GTDB): domain Bacteria; phylum Bacteroidota; class Bacteroidia; order Chitinophagales; family Chitinophagaceae; genus Parafilimonas. Next base: position 2,588 of record JAEWBD010000427.1, read on the forward strand.
TTGCCTGTATAATAAAACAGCAGGAATGTATAAAAGAACATTGCTGCCATGAAAACTTCAGTACAAGGGAGTGACACAACCGTGATGCCACAACGATATTAGCCTGTTACAAAAAAATTCCCACAGGCGATCTTTATGAACAGGATTGCCTGCGGGAAACTTTATTACATAAAATTATTCTCGTCGGCGCTCGGGCCGTAGCTGCCGGGTATTGGAATATTCAATAATCTTAAATAAACGCCCAGTTGTGCGCGGTGGTGTATTTGCTGGCTTAATGCCATCCTTATTACAGCAATCTTTGGATCTGTACTGAATATTTTTGCGCCGCTTCTTAGCGTCCACGGCTTATCCAGCAATGCTTCCGAATCGGGCGTTAATGCGGCGAGGCCATCATTATAACTTTTTTCAAAAGCTGCCAGCAATTCTTGTGTATTGCTAACCCTGGGATGATCATAAGGTTTTTCAAAGTCAAGCTCATCAGTTTTAATCACCAGCGAAATCCAGGCCGGCAGATCGGCTAAATGTTCTGTGAGCTGCTTCATGCTCATGCTTTTTTCATGTGGTTTGTAATCCCCTTTATCTTCGGGAACGCGTGAAAGCATTTTACGGGTGGTGGCGCCTTCTTCAATAAATTGTTGCTTAAAAAATTCGATGAATGTCATAGTTACTTTGTTTTAATACACAAAATAACTGCGGGATTGTGACAGCCCTATGTCAGTAGCATTTGGCTTTGTTCAATTTTTTTCAAAATATTTTCTGAAATATTTAAAACCATATCATTTAGCTCTACTGGTTCTATAATTTTTGCATGGTCGCCAAACATCATAAACCATCTTGCAAAGCCCATTAGGGAACTGCTTAAAAAAGTCATGCGCACTGTATCCTCTTCCAATTCTTCTTTTACAAAACCATGATAATATTTTTCCTGGCCAAAATATTTAAAGATGCCGATTTCTGCTTCCACTACCACTTTGATGAGTTCGCGCTCATGCGACATCCGCTTCATAAATTCCTGCAATGAAGGGTGTATTTGCTCAAACGTTTCTTCAGTGAAAATAAGTTTCCCTATGCGGTCTGTGCGAAAGTTACGGTAATCGTTCCTCAGCCTGCAAAACGCCACGAGGTGCCAGTTATTGCCAAGGTTGTAAATACCCACCGGCTCCACTTTTCTGCGTGTTAATTTATTGCCTTCAATAGCGCTGTACGTTATCTCCAGGACCGTTTTGGCCGCTATAGCTTTTAATATAGACTGAAGATGTAACTCTTCAGGTTTCTCACGCTTAAAGGCCGGGTGTTCCAACACTGCAATGTGATCATCAATTTCTTCAATATGATCTTTTTCCGCAAACCTTAATACAGCCTTTATTTTATCCAAAGCTGCATTATAATGGCGTGCTGAATTTTTATCTGTTTTTGATTGCATGAGCTTGGCGGCAGTAAGCAGCGCCGATGTTTCATCCTGCGTAAACATTACCGGCGGCAGTTTATAACCTTCCATTAAACTATAACCTGTGCCCGCTTCTCCTATAATGGGCACGCCGGATTCCTGCAAAGCATGTATATCGCGGTAAACCGTGCGCAGGCTTATGCTGAATTTATCGGCAATATGCTGTGCCTTTACCAATCGTTTAGATTGTAATTGTATAAGTATGGCTGATAAACGGTCAATACGGTTCATGCAATTATATTGGGGATGAAATTACAATTGTATAGTAAATAGAAGAAATTTAAACCGAACATGCGCCTGTTATAATAATTGCAACATGAAGTTGTACTTTAGTAGGAAAATCATTTCTAATGGCTGATACACCTATGACAACATATAAACCTGCGGGTGACCTTGATTACCTGAAGGCAATTGACGAAGCTTTCTCCACTGCAATGATAACCATCCAGTTTCAGGATAAAGCCAGAACCGACCAGGCCCTGATGCAGGCCAAAACGGCATTTAA
>JAEWBD010000008.1 GCA_023391315.1 Bacteroidota bacterium
ACGTTAGCGTTTCGCCCGCATGTTTGGTTAATAATCGTTACAACTTATTATTTAACTTGTGCTGAACTGTTATTTCAAAATTAAATCCATCGCTATGCAAAAGCAATTATTATTTTTTGTGCTAATGATATATTTTATTTCGGCCAATGCACAAAAAAAACCGGCAGCCTGCTGCCCGGCAGCTAACGCAACAGAACAATTTGCGCTCCTGGCCAATGATAAAAGTTTTATAATGCAGCATGATGCACCGCTGCCTTTTAATTACAAAACTGTCAATGGCGCTGATATAAATTTTAAAGCGGCTGATGGTACCGATGCCCACGGATGGATGGTTAAAGCACCTAAGCCAACAAACTATTACATTTTTGTTTTCCAGGAATGGTGGGGGCTGAATGATTATATAAAACAGGAAACCGAAAAATTAGCCAATGAACTTGGCGTTAATGCCATTGCCATTGATTTATATGATAAACAAATTGCCACGACGCCCGATGAAGCCCGCAAACTGGTGCAGGCTGTAAAAACAGACCGGGCAGTAAATATTATTAAAGGCGCTTATAATTATGTTGGTTCAAATGCACAGGTTTTTACTATTGGCTGGTGCTTTGGCGGTGCCTGGAGCTTGCAGGCAGCTTTGCTTGGCGGCAACCGTGTTGAAGGTTGCATTATGTATTATGGAATGCCTGAGAAAGATGTGAATGCACTAAAAAAGCTCCATTGCGATGTAATTGGTTTTTTTGCCAAAAAAGATGGCGGCATAACGCCGGCAGTGGTTGAAGAATTTAAAGCTAATATGAAAGCCGCCGGTAAAAATCTTACTGCTTATGCATATGATGCGGTGCATGCATTTGCCAACCCGAGCAATCCCAGTTATAATAAAGAAGCCACAACAGATGCACATACAAAAGCTATAGCATTTATTAAAGCCAGAATGAAATAAATAATATTGGTATTAAAACAAATTGCCTTCAGGCAATGCAAGCTGGCGTTTATATAACTGGATGGTGTTTTCTAAACCAAAATAAATAGCATCGCAAATGAGTGCATGGCCAATGCTCACTTCGTCGATCCATGAAATATTACGGATGAGATAATGCAGGTTTTTAAGATCAAGGTCATGCCCGGCATTTAAGCCAATGTTCATTTCGCGGGCTGCTACTGCGGCTGCGAGATAAGGCGCTATAGCTTCTTCCTTATTAGTTCCGTAATTATGGGCATAAGCTTCGGTATATAATTCCACGCGGTCTGTGCCGGTTTCGGCTGCAGCTTCGATCATTTCAATTTTAGGATCAACAAAAATTGATGTGCGTATGCGTGCATCTTTAAACACCGCAATTATATCTTTTAAATATTGCTTGTGCTCAATCGTATCCCAGCCATGGTTACTCGTAACCTGTGATAAAGCATCAGGCACCAGTGTAACCTGCGTGGGTTTTGTTTCCAGCACCAATTGCACAAATTTTTCTTCCTGCGGATTGCCCTCAATATTAAATTCTGTGGTAATAATCTTTTTTATTTTTCGTACATCGTCATAACGAATGTGGCGTTCATCGGGTCTTGGATGAACCGTAATGCCCTCCGCACCGAATTTTTGCGCATCAATTGCGGCCTGAACAACATCGGGATTATTGCCGCCGCGGCTATTACGTAAAGTGGCAATTTTGTTGATGTTCACGCTTAATTTAGTCATGGTTACAAGATATTTAAATTAACAGATAAAGTAATGGTTAAGATGGGACAGCTAAATAACGACGGTGTAGTTCATTCAGGTATCGAATATAGTTTTTTAATTTCTTTTTAACGATAGTTAACCACCCTGCCTGTTTAAAAATAAAAATATATTGCCATCTGTTGCTTAACCATTTATTGAAATACAAATAAAAACAGTGACGTTCACGCTATAATAAAAGCCGTTTAACGATTAACGGCCTGAAAATGTTACAGCCTTTCTTTCCCGCTATTATCAACACCAGAAAAGCAATGAAAATTTTTGGCTTAGGTTTGGCAGTATTAAATTGTACCGATATTTAATTCGTGAAAACAAAACTTATGAAGATGCAGGTTTTATTTCCCTTACTCCTCTTATTACTAAATGTTAATTGCAGATTGGCAAACAGGTCTAATATGCCTGTAGAACAAAAGCAGGTACAACCAAAAGATTCCGCTTCATACAATGAAAGCGTTGCTGCAAAAGATGTTGCTGTAACTGCGGGTGACACTTCTTCTTCGCTCGCTACGAGGTTTGGCGTAATGGTTGCCAAATCGGGCGGAAGGAATATCCCACCGGAAAGACAGGCGCAGATAGTAAAAGCCCTGGGCGTAAATTATACAAGGGCAAAAATTGATATAAAAACATGGAATGGCAGCAGCAATGCCTGTGATGCTTATACCGCCGCAGGCTTAAAATTTTTGTTGAATGTAAATTATGCTGTTCCCCGCAATGCGGTTGGTGATCATAACCCGGTGCCTTTTCCCACAGATATGGCTGCTTACAGTAATGCACTCAATTCAATTCTTGATAAATATAAACCCGAAGTGCTCGTGGTTGAAAACGAAGAAGATAATCCTTTATACCACACCGGCTCTGCGGAAGATTATTTAACCGAACTTAAAACGGCGATTGATATAGCACATAAACGCGGTATAAAAGTTACCAATGGTGGCATCACAGTAAGGGAAGTTTGCCTTATTGTTTATGATGATCTTATGCAAAAAGGCAGGAAAAAAGAAGCCATGGATTTTGTAACAAAGGCGGCACCGCCGGCACTAGTACAGCGGGTTCAGAATACAAATAATAAAATGATCCAGCGCCAGATTGAATTTGGAAGAAAAATACTGGCAGCCTATAAAACACTTGATCTTGATTATGTAAATTTTCACTGGTATGAACCTGTAAAAATGAGGGGCAAGGGCGGCGATGCAGATTTTGATGCGGCAATATTTTCTTATGTGGCGGATTATATTAAAACAGCCACAGGTAAACCGGTTATGTCAAACGAATTTGGCGTACTACAACCTTCACCGGAATTGGTAAAAAATATATTGCATGCTGTACGTAATGCAGGGCTGGCTTATGGCATTTTTTACAGCGCAGACGGCGGTACTGAAGGTTCAGGCAAAGCGGTAGCCCTGCAGGATGCCGGCGGCAATCTTAAAGAAAATGGTGTTGCTTTCAGGGATTTTATAAAGCAGGCACATTAAAAATAAATACTGAGCAATTATTTTTCAGAAAGCCTGTCAAAATTATCTTCATCTACGGTTTCAGTTTCATCAAATGCGCTTGCGGAACCATCAGAATCTATTTCATCTGATTGATATTTTTCACGCGTGAACAATTCATCTTCATAATGTATTTGTGAAGGCTTTTCTTTTTTAGGATCGTTATCTGGTTTCGATTTATCCATACAATTAATTTGAAAGTTTTATGCCTCTTTTATAGCATTTTTAAAACCGCTTCGGCTGTTTTTCTGCCACTGCTTAAAGCTGCTTCAACCGTAGCGCCGGGTGTTCCTTCAAACAAAGCTTCACCGGAAAAAAAGATAGTACCATCAACCGGTTGCCGCAAAATATGTTTGGCATTTGCACTTTCCACAGTGCTGAACGAATAGCCGCCGTAAATATCCGGCTCTTTACACCAATTGGCTATTTTATACGCCTTTAAATTTTTATGAAGTTTTTCTGCAGGTATATCAAAGCTATTGGCTAATGATTGAATGGCTTTGTAGAGAATGGTTTCATTTGTTTCATCCTGTAAAGATTTTGCTTTCTCATTCCCAATCCAGCCGGTTAAAATATTATTCTCAACCGGTGATTGCGTCCACCAGGTTGGAACAATTTCCTGCTGCATAAAAATCATACCCGCATCTTTAGTTTTTGTTTTCCAGAAATTTTCCTCAAACTCCAGTATAACTTTTATTACCGCTCCAAAACCTATGTTTTTTGCGGCTTTTGTGTGTTGCGGAATAGCAGGTGAAAACTCTATATAATCCGAGCTGACTGCTTCGGCCTGCAAAACACTTATGGGCACGGCAAGCACAATTTTATTGGCTTTAAACAGGCGGCTGCACATAGAAAGCACATTTATTTCGTTTTTGTGCCAGCTTATTTTTTTGGCGCAACAGGAGAAATGAATAGAACAACCATTATCCCTGCATTTCGTTTCCAGGAAATCTATCAATTTTTTATAACCGCCATCAATCCTGTACTGTGTTCCCATTTCCTTACTCCATTCACGGTATAAAGATTTGGTGCTGGCTATTGAAATATCTGCCAGGTCAAACCCACCTGCAAAATTTTTTACAAATGATCTCAATTCCGCGTATTTATCTTCTTCAAAATATGTATTAATAAATTCAGCCAACGGCATATCCTGTTGCAGTGAAGCCATTTCTTTCATTAATAAATCCCAATGCCCTTCGAAATTATTTTCATTGTTAAATACGCCGTTTTCAATGCGGCCCATTGTGTCATTAATTACATGATACGAAATGCCGGCTTCGTTCAGTAAAGACAAGGTAATGGGCGCATCTCCATGAATAAATTCAGCCCCTGTTTCAACAGGTTGAGAAAAAGAATGCTCATATAAAGTATCTATGCGGCCACCGGGCCTTTGTTTTGACTCCAGGATAGTTACTGCTATTTTATGTTTCGACAATTCAAAAGCAGTCATTAAGCCGGCTGCGCCGCCGCCAACAATTACAACGGATTGCGCATGATTATTTTTGGCAGATGGCATGGCTATTGTAAACTTTTTTATAAAATATTAATTATGATACGGAAATTAAAATCAGGCGAATACCGGCTATATTCAAAAAAGAAAGACCCAAAGACCAACAAACGCAGGAACCTGGGCACTTTCAATACGCTTGAAGCGGCAAAGAAACACGAACAGGAAATTCAGTATTTCAAGAAACACTGATTAAAGTTCAAACAGCAATTGCTCGTCATTATCTTTTACAGGTATTTGACGTATAAAATTGTCATAACCCTCTTCATCGTCATGGTTACTGTAAACGCCATAAGCATCAATGCTGTAACCTATTAACCCGTCATTCGCTTTAATAAGATATAATACAGATGTATCTGAAGGATCTGACTCGCCTTCAAAGCGATAACTTTTAACAATAGTTAAATCTTCGGGTTTATAAACTTTATCATTAACAACGAAACCTTCGCTGGCCCACCTGAACTCATTATCATAACCTTTTACAGTTAGCTTGTTCAGTATCTGGCTGAGTGTGTTCATTTCATCTAATGTAGACATAAATATTTTTTATACATCTGGTTTCAATTCTTGTACCAATCATTGCGTGAAATGATATTGTGAATTGTTTTTTGATATGGATAGCTGCATTTTTAAATACAGAACTCTTATC
>JAEWBD010000047.1 GCA_023391315.1 Bacteroidota bacterium
GTGCAGCAGCAACAGCCCTGTTAAGTGCTGCAGATTTACCCTTTCTTTCAGGCTGGTGCAGCAGTTTAATGAAGGGATATTTTTGAATGACCGATGCCGTATTATCGGCAGAGCCATCGGTAATAAAAATGAATTCAATTTTTGATTCGGGATACTTCAGCCTTAATGTATTGAGTATTTTTTCTTCAATTATGTCTTCCTCATTATAAGCCGCTACAATAAACGATACGGAAGGATAAAAATTACCTGTATTTACAGCTTTATAACCGGCACCAATTTTATTAAAGAAATAAACGATTACTGCATATCCAATATAATTAAAAAAAAAGAGAAAAGTCCCTGTAAAAAAAATATACTGCCATACAATCATATTTGCAATTTATACTCAATCAGTTATTTCTCCTATTTCCCTTAAAATTTAGCATGAGGTTTTTTTGCGTTCCCGAGCATTTTTTTAACGTTTACCAAGTTCAAAGATTGGAGCAGGTTGGGAGAAGTAATTTTAGCCCTATTAAAGTTCGTACCAATGTGGAATCTCGTTTCAAAGAATACTCTTTTGATTATAGATGATGATGAAGTCATGGTTTTACTGCTGAAAAAGCTTTTTGAAAAAAAGTATATTGTTTATACAGCCTGCGATGGCGTTGAAGCAATTGACCATCTCACCAGGGGAGTTTGCCCGGATTTGATTATAACCGACATTGTTATGGAGAACATTGATGGGTACCAGCTTATCAAGCATCTCTCCACAAGCGTTGTTTACAAACACATCCCCGTAATAGTATTATCAGGCTCTAAAAATGCAGCGCTGCCCCATAATTCACTTTTTTCAACAATGCTGAATAAGCCTTTTGATCCGCTTCAGCTTCAAAACCTCGTTGAAACAAGCATTCTGAATAAGTACAGTATCCAATCATGCAATGAAAACTAATCCCTATGAACGGAATATTTAATAATGAAACAGCACACCTGAATGAAACTGCTGAAGCAGATTTTAACCGCCCTGATTTTAACCTGCTGGTAATACTGTCTGCTTCATCTGCTGCAGAAAAAACGTTTTCGGACAGCCTGAATATTAACGCTGCACAAGATGTGTTTACTGCAAAGGAAATTATTCTTTCAAATAGAATTTATTCTTTTGACGCTATAATATGCGATGCAGAATTAAATAAAAAAAGTATAGGCGAACTTACCGGCATCCTTAGCAGCAGGCAGGTAACTAATCATATCCCGCTTTTATTATTAAGCTTTCATGAAAAAGCAGACAGCGCTGCACTTCTAAACAGCCTTAAAGGTTTTGATGATATAATAACAAGCAATATTTCATCTGCAGACCTGAATGATAAGATCGAAATTCTTAAAAAATATAAGCTTCTAAAAAGCAAATTACCTTATAAGCCGGAGGCAGCACAGCCCGCCTTTGAATACAGAACTTTCAATTATACATTTAAAAGAATCCTTGATATTGTATTGTCTTCACTTTTATTATTACTGGTTTCGCCGCTTTTAATTCTTATTGCAATTGCTATTAAGCTGGAAAGCAAAGGCCCGGTTTTTTATACCTCCAAACGCGCAGGAAGATGGTACAGAGTTTTTTCATTTTATAAGTTCAGAACAATGGTGGCGAATGCAGACAGCATGATCCACGACCTGAGATACATGAATGAATACAGAGATAATAAAACATCTTTCTTTTTTAAATTGAAAGACGACCCGAGGGTTACCCGTGTGGGAAGAATACTTCGCAAAACCAGCCTTGATGAATTGCCCCAGCTCATAAATGTTTTAAAAGGCGACATGAGCATTGTGGGCAACCGTCCATTACCGTTATACGAGGCACAAACCATTACGGTTGATAAATCGGCTAAAAGATTTTTTGCCACAGCCGGCATTACTGGTTTATGGCAGGTTAAAGGCAGGTCAAACGTTAATCTTACCACTGACGAAAGAATTGCAATGGATATTGATTATGCTGAAAAATCATCCTTCCTGTTCGATTTAAAAATTATGCTTAAAACGCCAAAAGAATTAATACTGAAAAGCAATGTTTAATATAGCGATTAACATATTATTCCTCGTCTTTTTAATTTACTGCGGTCTTTCAGTACTTTACTTCTTTGTTTTTTCCCTTGCAGGTTTGATAAGCAAAAAAGAAAGTAATTCAAATTTTTCTGTTCCGGTAAGCCGCATAGCCATTTTGGTGCCTGCTTACAAAGAAGACAATATTATTTTGTCAACAGCAGCAAACCTGCTCAAACTTGACTACCCAAAAAACTGGTACGATATATATATAATAGCCGATTCTTTTCAGCCAGGCACAATTGCCCGGTTAAAAGAACTTGATTTAAACGTTATTGAAGTTTCATTTGAAAACAGCACCAAAACAAAATCGCTGAATGCAGCCTTTCAAAGCATTACACAACACTACAATATAGCATTGATCTGCGACGCTGATAATTTATTGGCTGAAGATTTTTTAAGGCAGGTGAATTACGAATTTGTAAATGGAGAAAAAGCTGTACAGGCAAAGCGTGTTGCTAAAAATGCTGACACAAAATTTGCCGTGCTCGATGGCTGCAGCGAAGCTATCAATAACCATATATTCAGGAAAGGCGCTAATGCATTGGGCCTTTCTTCTGCAGTAATTGGCTCGGGAATGGCTTTTGAATTCGATTTCCTGAAAAATATCTTACACGAAATTGAGGCTGTAAGCGGCTTTGATAAACCGCTCCAGTTAAAAGTTGTAGAGGGCGGCATAAAAATTAAATATCTCGAGAACGCATTGGTTTTTGATGAGAAGATAGATAACTCCAATGCTTTTAAACACCAGCGGAAAAGATGGCTGCTCAGCCAGTTTGTTTATTTAAAACAATTTTTTGTGCCGGGCATTCAGCAGCTTTTTAAAGGCAACTTCAGCTATTTTAATCTTGCTGTGTTAAACAACATTGTCCCACCACGGGCGCTTTTAATTTTTGCGTTGTTTATATCAACTGTATTAAGTTATTTTTTTCAGCCGGCAGTTGTTTTTTATGTATTTGCGGGTCTCAGCATTTCATATTTTATAACGCTGGCAATGGCTTTGCCAAAGCAACTGATAAATATAAATTTATTCAGCGCAGCATTGCACCTGCCAAAGGCAATATGCATGATGCTCGTTTCATTATTTACTATAAAAAAAGCAAAAAACGTTTTCATTCATACGGCGCATACAAAAAATGAAATAAGTAATCCCTTGTTTAAAATTAAATGACAAACAAGCCGCTCATATCAATTATTACAATCAATTACAACAATGCAGATATCACTGCGGCTTTGTTGCAGTCAGTGCTTTGTCTTGAATATAACAATGTTGAAGTAATTGTTGTTGATAATGCTTCAAAAGAAAACCCAACAGCCAAACTTAAAAGCATTCTTCCTTCGGTTAAGATTATTATAAGCGATAAAAACCTGGGTTTTGCAGGCGGTAATAATCTTGGTATAAAACAAGCCAAAGGCGATTATTTATTTTTTGTAAACAACGATACGGAACTCACGCCAACTATATTGGAAGGCTTGCTTGAAATATTCCGAGATTATCCTGATGCCGGTGTTGTAAGCCCTAAATTTCATTATTATTATGCACCAGGCACTATTGAATTTGCCGGTTATAATGCGGTTAACACCTTTACGGCAAGAAACAGCATGGTAGGTTGCCGCACAAAAGATGAAGGACAATATGATGCTATATCACAAACCAATTATGGCCATGGCGGCGGCATGATGGTTTCAAGACGTGTAATTGAAGAAGTTGGCCCGATGCCTGAAGTTTACTTCTTATATTACGAGGAATTTGACTGGTGTGAACAAATAAAAAAGAAAGGGTTCAATATCTATTACCAGTACAAATCACTAATCTATCATAAAGAATCAATGACAGTTGGTAAAACCAGCACTTTAAAAACTTTTTATCTTAACAGGAACAGGATACTATTCATGCGCAGGAATGTAAAAGGCATTTCGTTTTTAGGCTTTGCTTTTTATTACACCTTTTTCACTTTGCCTAAAAACACTGTTAGCTATTTATTAAAGAAAGAAACAGATCATTTAAAAGCATTCTGGAAGGGTGTTGCATGGAACTTATCAAATCGTAACCTTAAAAAAATTGAATTATGTGCGGAATAGCCGGCTTTATCGATTTTAATAAAAACACTTCTGTATCTGTATTACAGAAAATGACGGATGCATTAATACATCGCGGGCCAAACGATTCCGGTTATGAAGTAATTGATAATCGCTATGCTTCAATAGGTTTGGGGCAAAGAAGATTATCAATTATTGATCTTTCTGCAAACGGCCGCCAGCCTATGCATTTCGAAAATCTCAGCTTAATTTTTAATGGTGAAATTTATAATTACAATTCCATTCGCGAAGAATTAATAAAAGCAGGTTACTCCTTTAACTCAACCTCTGATACTGAAGTTATTTTAAAAGGTTATCATAAATGGGGCGATGCCGTTGTAAACAAGTTCATCGGCATGTTTGCCTATATCATTTACGACTCCAATAAAAATGAAGTAACAATATGCAGGGACAGGGCCGGCGTAAAACCATTGTATTATTATTGGAATAATAATATTTTGCTTTTTGCATCAGAACTAAAAAGCCTGCATCAGCATCCATCTTTTCAAAAGGAAGTTGATGTAAACAGTCTTTCGCTGTTTCTTCAATACAGCTATATTCCGGCGCCGCATACTATTTTTAAAAATACATTCAAATTAAAGCCGGCACATTATCTTAAACTGTCACTGGCAACAAAAAATATAACAGAAACCAGGTATTGGGATGTATGTAATTATTACAATAAACCCACGCTTGATATTTCTGAAGATGAAGCGATTGATGAAGTGGAGAAGCTGCTCATCTCCTCTTATGAATACCGCATGGTGGCCGATGTTCCGGTGGGTTTATTTTTAAGCGGCGGTTATGACAGTACAAGCGTTGCTTCCATTCTTCAAAAAAACAGGACAGAAAAATTAAAAACCTTTACAATAGGTTACAAAGAAGCCGCTTTTAATGAAGCGCCTGAAGCAAAAAAAATTGCAGCATATCTTGGCACAGACCATCACGAATGGTATATAACCGCTGCAGATGCAGCAGATGTTTTTCATAAGCTGCCTGAAATTTATGACGAGCCCTTTGCTGATAATTCTGTTGTGCCAACAGCATTGGTGAGCAAGCTGGCAAGCCAGCATGTAAAAGTTTCACTTTCTGCCGATGGCGGCGATGAAGTGTTTGCCGGCTATAACAAGTTTAATCAATCAATCCGTTATACAGAATCCGTACCCTCTTTTATGCAATCGCTCTTCGGAAATGTAATGTCTTACATTAATCCCGAGAGCATTCCATATTTCAACAGGCAATACAATTTTGCTACGCGATATAAAAAGATGCAGAACATCTGGAAAGAAAAATCGCCGGCAGCGGCCATGAAATATATCAGCCAATATATAACAGAAGAAGAAGCAGATGTTTTTTTGAAACATAGATATGAAGGCTATAAAACAAATTTTGAAAGCGGCTGTAAATTATCCGGCGATGTAAATTCACTCAACAAATTACTGGCTATCGATTATCAAACTTTTTTGGTTGATAACAACCTTGTGAAAGTTGACCGGGCTACAATGTCAGTAGGGCTTGAAGGCCGTGAGCCAATGCTTGATCACCGCATCATTGAATTTGTTGCGCAGCTTCCGGCACATTTAAAAATACGCAACCATACTAACAAATATATTCTTAAGCAAATAGTGCATAAATACGTTCCTAAGGAATTAATGGACAGGCCGAAAATGCCTTTTATCGCCCCGTTAACCGTTTGGTTTAAAGATGAGCTGAAAGAAAAGATCAATTATTATCTGAGCGAAGCAAAGCTTAATGAAACAGGCTTGTTCAATAACGGCCCTGTTATGAAACTAAGCAAAGATTACCTGCAGGGCAAGCGGGTAACTTACCAGAAAGTCTGGAACATTTTAGTATTTCAATTGTGGTATGAAAGGTGGTGTAAGAACGCCGCTTAATAATAGGGCTTGAATAATGGAAAAGAAAAAAATAAAAGTACTTCAGGCCATACGGCAGGGCAAAGTGGGCGGTGGCGAATCGCACATTTTAAGCCTTGTAAAGCATATTGATAAAACAATATTTGAACCGGTAGTGCTTTCTTTTACCGACGGGCAAATGATTACTGAATTAAACCATACAGGCATTGACAATTTCGTAATCCCTTCTGAAAAAGCTTTTGATTTTAGCACATGGAATAAAGTTAAAAAGCTAATGCAGCAGCAGCAGGTTGATCTGGTACACATACATGGTACAAGGG
>JAEWBD010000165.1 GCA_023391315.1 Bacteroidota bacterium
CGCTAACGGTGATTTCAGTGCCTGATATTTCAATCTTTCCGCCGGAATCCATTGTTATTTTTGAACTGCCGCATTCAAGTGTAATGTTTGCTGTGCAGTTGATATTTATTTTGCCGGCACCATCAAGCGCTACTTTGTTGCCTGCGGCATCAATTATATTGATTGCATCGCCATCAAGGCTAACAACGCTGCCGGAAAGCGCAGTAAGGCTTTTTACTTTATTGCCCTGGCCACCGCCGCCGCCCGTTTTTCCATGAAACATACTGCCTAATACAAAAGGCCTGTCGGGATCATTATAGCGGAAACAAACCAGCACCTGGTCGCCGGGTTCGGGAACCACTACAAGGCCGCGGTTTTTTGCGCCGCCTTTGCCGCCGCCGGCATCGGGCGTCATCACACGCAGCCAGTCCGTCATTTCATTGCCGGCCTGCTGCCATAACATCTGTACACGCACCCGGCCCATATTATCGGGGTCTTTGTTATCTTTTACTGTTGCAATCTGCGGTTCAGCTAAGGGCACTATTACATTGTCAACAGGTATTACATCTATGCCTGAAGGGATGCCTTCAAAACTGTTATAATATTTTCCGTTGCCGGAAACATGATGTTCTATAGCCGTTATTAAGAATTTGCCGCCATCTTCTTTTTTAAAATCGGCGCCGGATAAAACAGATACCTTTAAATCGGCAACAGCGCCAATGCATACGCCAGGATTATCGCTGGTGGCATTGAGCACTTCAAGATTGGCAGCCATGGCCGTTTTCTTTTGCTTCAAAAAGCTGTCAAGATCAGATTTGCTTTCTATTCTTTGTTTGACAGGCAGGCTAACCGGCTCGGAGAAAATTTTATTCGATTCGTTTAAAACAAAGCTGGCATATTCATCAAGGCCATCAATAGTGGAAGGCGCATCGGCTGTAATAAGTTTATCATCTTTTGACAGGTAAGAATAACCGCTGAAAGTTAAGGGCAGAATCTGCAGCTTCATTTGCATGCTGCGCACATCAATCCCGTAAATTATTTCAATATTCGGCGAACCGGAAGGCTTGCCGAAATATAATTTTTGCCCATCATAATAAAACCATTCACCAAACTGTGAAGACAGCCGGTTTAAAAAATGAAAAGCGCTTTCGCGGTATTGGGAAACATAGGGTATCGGCGTTTTATATTGAGGGCTGTTGTTTACACTGCAGTTTACCTGCGATAAACTGCCGGTTAATGCATCAACAACCTGCTGCAGTTTTTTATTGTAAAAAGAATTGAAGTTCTGGCCATTTTCCAAAAGTATGGTCGGGCTATATCCTTTTATTACAAGATCGCTGGAGAAATTATCAGCCTGCTCAATATCAATGCCGCAAACGAGGCCGTGAAATTCATAGGCAATTTCAAGCGTATTGGCATAGAGCAACTTGATAACCGCAGATTTACCGATAAGCTTTTGCGCATTACTTAAACTGAAGGAGCCGGTTTTCTCAAGCACATCATATTTTATCCGGATGGAAAAAGTATGGTGTTCATTAAATTTCTGGTTAATCATTACAGTGCTGTAATGTTCTATTTTCTGATCTTCAATTTCTATATCAGCAATTACTTTCTCCATAAAGAATGTTACGGTGAGTTAAAATAAATGCAGGCTGCCATTTCAAGCGAAATGCTGCAGAAGCCTTAATACAAATAAGCTGATTCCTCTCATGCAAAACCATGAGAGGAATTTAAAAGATGTGATAACCAGGTTTATGAAGGCCAATCGTTTTTGTGTTCTGCATTGCCCATTTTAATTGTTTGTGCAGAAACTGCAAAGTCAATTTGCATAGGTTGTTTGCCCGTAACATCAATGCCTTCTTTAAAATAAACGAAATACCCTTTTTCCCAGGATAATTCTTTCATTTTGGCATCTTCATCGCTTTTCTTAAAAGTTATGTTGCCGTCTACGGGTTTAAACTGGTTTACCAGCGATTCAACGATAGAAGTATCGTCGGTAGATTCCACTGTAAGATTAATGGTGCCTCCGTAAACGCCGGAAGAAGGCCTGCCCTTTGAATCAACGTCTCTACGTAATTCATAATCGCATTTGAGTACATCAAACTCTTTACTGCCGATTTTCAAGGTTGCTTTGAAAGCCATAGGTTATTTTTTAGAAGTTAATAATGGAATGAATCGGGAAATTCTTTGACAGGGAAACCATTCCCGGTTATTATATCACATATAGCTTGCCGCTGAATATATATTATCCTTTAATAAAGAAAAAAGCCCCGCACAATGTGCAGGGCTTTTAAAAATACCTGTATTAATTTATGCCATTAAAATAAGCTCAGCCTTATACCCAACTGGCTTGTCCATCTTGAACTGTTGTAAACGCCATCGCTCAGGTCATACACTTTGCCATCCCTGCCGGTAGGCGGCGTAAAAGTAAATGTGGGTGTAAGATCTGTGGGTGAAACATAACCTTTCATATTCAAAATAGCCGCCTGGTCATTAGACATAAAATATTGCTTGCCCCAATTCCTGTTTATCAGGTTGGTGAGGTTAAATATGTCGTAAGTAAGCTGTAGCTGGTATGTTTTACCGCCAATCTTTAAGTTGAAATCCTGCTGCAGTTTAAAGTCAACAATATTTACAAAAGGCAATCTTGCACCATTTCTTTCCGCATATTCACCACGATGTTTACTGAGGTATTTGTCGTTTCCGATATAATCATTAAACATCTGCCATTGCTGTTCCGGTGTATAATCGCCGTTTTGAACAAATGTAATTTCAGAAGCGCTTTTAGGAATGTAGATAAGGTCATTCGATTCACTGTTGTCATAATCACGTACCATGCCGTTTGCCATTACAAAGCTGTAAGGCGATCCGCTCTGTCCGTTATAAACCAATGACACGGTAGTAGCCAAAGCTTTGTTTGCATAAGTAAATTTCTTTGACACATAAGCAAAAATGCGGTGACCAAGATCAAAATCGCTGCGGGAAAGACCCATGTAATTCCTTCCGTTAACCGTTTCCATATAACGCCATTGTGAACTGTTTTGTGAGCTTGTTCCTTCATTCAATATCATGGAACGGCCATAAACATAATTCACATTAGCAGAAAAACCGTTTGCCCAGTTTTTATTGAGCGTAGCTGAAATATTATAAGAATAACCTTTTTTGCCATCATTATTTGAAAGCAGGTAAATACCGGTGTAAGGTGTGCTGCCATCTGCACGCACGCCTATTGATTGCGGGAAACTTCCGTTAAGTGAATATACATTTCTTTGATCTGCGCCCGCAGATTTCGCTGTTGGCGGAAGTATATCCACACGGGTATATTTTATTTCGTTGATATTAGCCGTATATATTCCTTCAATGGTAGCCCTCCAGCCTTTGCCAAAAGTTTTATCTACTGCCAATGAAGTTCTGAATACCTTATTCATTTTAAAATCCTTTGAAATAAGGTTGATTTCACCGGAAGGCACTGATACGGTTGCGCCAAAATCAGCAGCCGTATATTGATCAAATGCATCAGGCCTGAATTCCACATTACTGCCGCGAATACCGGCTATGCTTATACCATTGTTGTTATACACACCGCCAGGCCAAACAAGCGGCACACGGCCGCTGAATGTACCAAGGCCGCCGCGGATAGTAAGTCCTGATTCAGGAATTTTATACGTAAATCCTACGCGGGGATTAATAGCCAGTTTGGGACTTGAAATCTGCCCTGATTTTGCACCTTGCAGGTCATAATACTGTGATATTTTGGATAAGGCTGTATCATTAAAGAATTTATCTTTCTGCGGTGTGGTAAGAAAACTGGTATTATCGAGCCTGACGCCAAAGGTTAATGTAAACCTGTTATTCACTTTAAATTCATCTGAAGCAAAAAGCCCTAAACGCAAGGTATTAAACTCGGCGGCAGCATTTACAGCAGCATCGCCGGTTACACCCGGATCAACCAGCGAATATGACCTGTTGTAAGTTGCAGCATTGCCTGCATAAAAATCATCAAGGCTATTAAAGATGTAAGAGCCATAGTTCTGCCGGATGAAAATGTTATAGGAATAACTCAACTCATCATCCGTTCCAAATGATAAAGTATGTTTGCCCTTGAATATTTTATACACATCAAACAAAGCATAATTATTTTGCTTTAAAAGATTGGCTGTAGAAAATTCTTCTGTTCCAAAATAAACATTATTGGAACCATCCTTTATTTGTACACGGGGGAATGCGCTACCCAGCGGCCCCCTGTCGTCTTTTACATTGGTAAAAGTGAGTAAAAGCCTGTTGCTGTTACTATTGCTGAAACGGGAATTCAATTCAACAGAGCCGGAATTGGTTTTATTAGGCATTACATAGCCTGCATTATAAAAATTAATAGTGCTGCTGCTGCTGCGGCTAACATTGTTTCTAAAGCCATCGGTGTGCCGGAAACTTACACTTAATTTATTGGCATCGTTAATATTCCAGTCAACTTTGGCAACCACCCTGTTTGCCTGAACCTTTTCCGGATTATCTAAATAACTGCCGGGGTTGTAATTATAAGTTTTTTGCAAATAATTTGACAAATCCTGTATTTGAGCGCCTGTTATTGCGCCGCTGTAAGGGTCAATTTGTGGCTGCGGCCTTTCATCACGCTGCCATTCAACATTCGCAAAATAGAATAATTTGTTTTTGATGATGGCTCCGCCAACACGGGCGCCATAAGTTTTATTACTGAAATCAGGAAGCTTTGTTGCATCCGCTTTATCGGCGCCCGGTGTTTTGCCTGAGAGGTTTTGATTTCTGAAGAAATAGTAAACAGAAGCCTCTTCATTATTGGTTCCGCTTTTTGTAATAGCATTAATACCGCCGCCTGTAAAATTACCAAGCGAAGCATCATAAGGAGAAACCACCACCTGGAACTGATCTATAGCATCAATAGAAATGGGTGCAATACCAGCCTGGCCGCCATTTGTGCCGCTGGCTGCCAGCCCAAATGCATCATTATTTACAGCGCCATCTATATAAAATGAATTGTAACGGTTATTCTGACCTGCAATTGAAATACCGCCGTCTGCAGTTACTTTGGCCTGCGGCACATAACGCAGGTAATCACTCATATTACGGCCAACCGTTGGCAGGTTAGCCATTTTATCCCGGCCGATATTTGTTTCATCGCCGCCGGCCGCACCTGTTTTCTGATTGCTGTAAGCAGATACAACTACATCATTTAAGGTTGTACTTTGCTGGGAGAGCTTAAAATCGAGGTTTAAATATTCACCTAACGAAAGGTAAACATCATTTTTTTCAGAAGAAGTATAACCTACATAATCCACCTTTACGGTATAAGGCCCGCCGGAACGCAGGTTAAATAAGCCATAATCCCCTTTATCGGATACCATCGTTTTATACACGGTTCCTGTGGGTACATGGGTGGCTGTAACCGTAGCACCCTGGAGTTTTGCATTGTCTGCAGAAGTAACAGTGCCGGTAATATTACTGGTAGTTACCTGGGCTTTTACGAAAAAGGGGGAAAGCAGTACCAAAAGAATTTGGAAAGTTTTTCTCATTGCGCTTGAATTTTGCCGCAAAAGTAATTCTTGTAAGAAAGAAAAAGTTGTGTATTTTTTACATAATAATTTGATAACACACTTCCGGGCTTGAGTTTGATTTAAATTTAATATTTTACGCATGTAACATTTACCAAATGTTTACAAAAAGAAAATAATTTCTTCACACAGGCATTACAACCGGGTAATATTTGATTTCAACCTTTGAAAAACCCGATTTCATGCAAAAGCGAAACCTCGAAATTGCTGTTTTAAGCGATCTTCATTTGGGCACATACGGTTGCCGCGCACAGGAAGCTGTCAATTATCTCAGAAGCATTCAGCCCAAAATTCTAATATTAAATGGCGATATAATCGACTGCTGGCAGTTTAGCAAACACTATTTTCCCCCCAACCATATGCAGGTGATAAAAGAAATATTTTCGATGCTGTCGAAGGGCACACAAGTAATATATATAACCGGCAACCATGATGAAATTTTAAGAAGATGGAGCCCGTTAAACATGGGAAACTTTTCGCTCACCGATAAATTATTGCTTGAAATAAACGGTAAGAAAACCTGGATATTTCACGGCGACGTGTTTGATGCCACCACAAAAGGCAGTGCCAAGCTGCTGGCCAAACTTGGCGGTAAAGGGTACGACCTGCTGATAATACTCAATAACTTTATCAACTGGTGGCTGGTGCTGGCCGGCCGTGAAAAAATGAGTTTCAGTAAAAGGGTAAAGAACAGCGTAAAGAAGGCTGTAAAATGGATATCCAACTTTGAACAAACTGCCGCCGAACTGGCCATTGAAAAAAATTACGACTATGTTATTTGCGGCCATATTCATCAGCCGCAAAACAAAATCATTCAAAACAAAGCAGGAAAAGTTACTTACCTGAACAGCGGAGACTGGATTGAAAATTTAACAGCGCTTGAATTTGATAAAAACGAATGGAAGATATATCAATATAATGCCAAAGAATATGCCGCACAAAATTTTCGGCCCGATGCGCAAAAAATACCCGAGCTGAATGTAATCAGTAATGAAGTAACTATGTTTATTAATTCACTTAATTTTCCGGTTAATAATAAACCCAGGAAAAAAACAGGATAATTATAAGAAGCTGTTTGAATTATTTTATTAAGATTGATCATGAATAGCGGTCAGACGCTTCGGCAAACTGTTTAATTCATATTTACCACTTGAAAAACGAAAGACCGGTAAGTAATGACAATGGTTGGTTTTTTATTAACTCAAACAACTTCTAAGTGAAAATTTTTTATGCGGTTCAGGCCACAGGCAACGGGCACATAGCAAGGGCCATAGAATTATTGCCTTATTTACAACAATACGGAACGGTAGATATTTTTTTAAGCGGCAACAACAGCAGCCTGCAAACCGGTTTGCCCGTGCGTTATAAAAGCAAAGGGGTGAGCCTTTATTATACGCAGGGTGGCGGCCTCGATTATATAAGGATGATGAAAGAATTTAGTGCAAGGCGTGTGTGGAAAGAAGCGAAAGACCTGCCGGTTGAAAACTATGATTGTGTGCTGATAGATTTTGAAAGCATAGCTGCATTAAGCTGCCGGCTGAAAAAAGTTTCCTGCATAGGCTTTGGCCACCAGGCAAGCTTTCAATCGGCAAAAGTGCCAAGGCCTGCAATAAAAAATATAGCAGGCGAATGGATATTGAAATACTATGCGCCGTCAACAGTTTATACCGGTTTGCATTTTAAACAATACGACCATTTTATTTTTAACCCGGTTATTAAAGATGTTATTTTAAAAGCAGAACCGGATAATAAAAATCATATCACAGTTTATCTTCCGCAATACAATGATGACCTGCTGGTAAGTTATTTCAGGCAGTTGAAAGACGTGCCGTTTCACCTTTTTTCCAAAACTGCAAAATCACTGTCAATCCAAGAAAATGTAATCATACAGCCGGTTAATAATAATGCGTTCAATAAAAGTATAATTAATTGCTTCGGTGTAATTACCGGCGCTGGCTTTGAAACGCCTGCAGAGATTCTTTACCTCGGCAAAAAGCTTTTATGCATTCCTATTAAAGGCCAGTACGAACAAAAATGCAATGCTGCTGCTTTAAAAGATTTTAATGTGCCTGTTATTGAAAGTATTGATGAAAACTTTGTTGAAACAATCATAAACTGGTTGCAGCAACATAAGCCAAAACAATTGCAGCTTCCACATTCAACGGAAGATATAGTAGCATTTGTAATGCAGCAGGCAAAAAGATTAATCTGTTAAATTCTGTAAATCCAGGTTCATGCTATTCCACCGTTACACTCTTCGCCAGGTTTCTTGGCTTATCCACATCATAGCCTTTGGCAACACCAATATAATAGGCCAGCAATTGCAAAGGAATTACACTCAGCATGGGCGCAACAATTTCATCTGCTTCCGGTATCAAAATAAAATCATCAGAAAGTGTGGGTGAAACCGCATCGCTTTCCGTTATAATGGAAATAACTTTTCCTTTCCGCGCTTTTATTTCCTGCATGTTGCTCACAATTTTTTGATGATATGCATCTTTTGTCGCCACAAAAACAACAGGTAAAGTTTCATCCACCAGCGCTATCGGCCCATGTTTCATTTCAGCCGCAGGATAACCTTCAGCATGTATATAAGAAATCTCTTTCAGCTTTAATGCGCCTTCCAGTGCAACCGGAAAATTATAACCGCGGCCGAGGTATAAAAAGTCCTGGGCATCCTTATATTTTCCGGCAAGTGTTTTAATGTTGTCATTCTGTTCCAGCACGGTTGCCACTTTATCAGGAATGGCCATTAATTCTTTGCATAAAACACGATAGCGTTCTTCATCAATCGTTTGTTTTTGATGCCCGATCTTTAACGCAATCATTGTTAATACCGCCAATTGCGCTGTGAATGCTTTAGTGCTGGCCACACCAATTTCAGGGCCGGCATGTGTATAAGCGCCTGCATGAGAAACGCGGGCAATGGATGAACCCACAACATTTAGTACGCCTAAAATAATAGCGCCCTGCTCTTTGGCCTTTTCAATTGCCACTAATGTATCGGCTGTTTCGCCGCTTTGCGAAATGGCAATAATAACATCGCCTTTATTTATCACAGGATTGCGGTATCTAAATTCTGATGCATATTCCACCTCCACCGGTATGCGGCAAAGCTCTTCAAAAATATATTCGGCCACTAAGCCTGCATGCCAGCTTGTGCCGCAGGCAATCATAATAATGCGCGGTGCATTCATTATTTGCTCAGCATATTGCTGAATGCCACTCATGGTTATCGTTCCCTTGTCTGCATCAAGGCGTCCGCGCAGGCAATCATAAATAGTTTGCGGTTGTTCAAAAATCTCCTTCAGCATAAAATGGTCGTAGCCGCCTTTTTCAATAGCGGCCAGTTCCATGTCAAGCTTCGTTATAAACGGTGTTTGCTTTTCGTTGCCCAGGTTCTTTAATATCAGTTCATCGGCACGAACAATGGCAATTTCATAATCATTTACATACACCACTTCTTTTGTGTATTCAATAATCGGCGAAGCATCGCTTGCCAGAAAATGTTCATTCTTTCCAATGCCGATTACCAGCGGGCTGCCTTTGCGTGCGGCGATAATGGTATGAGGGTCATCTTTATCAATCAATAAAACGCAATAAGCGCCGGTAATTCTTTTTAAAGCATAGCGCAGCGCTTCTTCCAGCGTGCCTTCATTATTCTTTTTAATATCTTCAATAAAATTCAGCAGCACTTCAGTATCGGTATCGCTTTTAAATGTGTAACCCTTTTTCAGCAACTCATTTTTTATCTGCGCATAATTTTCAATAATGCCATTATGTATCATGGCAAATTTGCCGCTGTTGCTCACATGCGGATGCGCATTGCGGTCGCTGGGTTCGCCATGCGTTGCCCAGCGCGTATGTCCAATACCAATATGCCCGCTCACATCTTTTCCAATCAGCAATTCTTCAAGGTCGGCAACACGGCCTTGTTTTTTATATACTTTCAAACCGCCATCAATTAATGCAACACCGGCGCTGTCATAACCACGGTATTCCAGGCGTTTCAAGCCTTTCAGCACCACAGGATAAGCATCTCTCGAACCAATATAACCAACTATTCCGCACATAATAATTAAATTTTTTTGCCTGCAAATTATTTGATGAATACTTATGTAACCAGCTAATGAACTTCGGTTGAGCACGGTTGTGTCACTCCCTTGTACTACATATTTTTATGGAAGCTTAGGCGCGCTGTTCATAGTTGCCTGCATATAATTAATTCAAACAAGTGCTTAGCATTATATTTGAAAAAAATAATCAACACGAAAATATGCAATCATCACCGGAAAAATTTCCTAGCATAACTTTAGAAGACGAACGTGTTTTATTAAGGCCGCTTGAAGAAAACGATTACGAGAATTTATTGCCTTTTGCAATGAATGAAAAAGGGCTCTGGTTTTATTCTTTGGTAAGGCCGGAAGGTGAAGATGGTTTAAAGAATTATATAAATATTGCGCTTAATGAAAAGGCTGCGGGCAAAGAATTTCCTTTCATTGTTTTTGATAAAAAAGCAAATGAATATGCCGGCAGCACAAGGTTTTATGATATAAATTTCCCTTATAAAACAGTACAGCTTGGTTATACCTGGTATGGGAAAAAATTTCATGGCACAGGTTTGAATAAGCATTGTAAATTTTTGCTGCTGCAATTTGCTTTTGAAAAACTGGGCATGGAAAGAGTTGAATTTCGCGCCGATGCAAGGAACGAACGAAGCATTGCCGCTATGAAATCCCTTGGCTGCAAGGTAGATGGTATTCTACGCAGCAATATGCCCACCATGGAAGGTGATGTGCGGCGGGATTCGATTGTATTAAGTATTTTAAGGAAAGAATGGTTTGATGCAGTAAAAGAGCGGCTAAAAAAGAAACTTTAAATTTAATAATAACTTATGGAAAATGTAACCGGTATTGGCGGCGTATTTATTAAGGCAAAAGATCCTGATGGCCTGGCTAAATGGTATAAAGAAAACCTGGGTATTGATTTTATGGAAGGCAATTATGCGGCGTTTCCATGGACAAATGAAAAGCCGGATAACCCCGGCACTACGGTTTTCTCTTTTTTTAAAGAAAGCAGCGAATATTTTAGCCCGTCACAAAGCCAGTTCATGATTAATTTTCGCGTGAAAGATCTGCACACTTTGCTGCACTCATTAAAAGAAAAAGGCATTTGGGTGGCCGACAAAACAGAAGATTACGATTATGGAATTTTTGGCTGGACGATGGATCCCGAAGGCAATAAAATTGAATTGTGGCAACCAAAAGATGAATCATAATTAAGTATTAATGAAGATAACCAAAACGGAAATTTATAAGTACAGCATTCCTATGGTGCCCTTTACCATTGCAACCGGCACCATACATTTTGCACAGAATATCTTTATCCGCATTCATACCGATGAAAATATAGTTGGCGTGGGTGAGTGTTCGGCCTTTCCTATGATTGTTGGTGAAACACAAGCCACCTGCTTTGAAATGGCAAAAGATTTTGCGCATTTATGGAAAGGCAAAGATGTACTTGACATTAATGCAAGAATGGATGAACTGCATGCTTTCACAGCATATAATTACACCATTAAAAGCGCCTTTGATATGGCGTTGTATGATATAGCTGCAAAGCATTCCAATCTTCCTTTATATAAATTTCTTGGCGGCACAAAAAAGAAAGAATTAAAAACGGATGTAACTGTTGGTATTAATACACCGCAGCAAATGGCATTGCAGGCAGAAGCATTTGTGGAGCAGGGTGTAGAAATTTTAAAGGTGAAACTTGGCAAAAATGCGGCTCATGATATGGAAGCTATTGGCTTGATAACAAAAACCGTAGGCCATAATATTAAGCTGCGCATCGATGCTAACCAGGGCTGGAATTACGATGATGCTTTGAATGTATTAAGCGCATTTAAAGATTACAATATTGAGTTCTGCGAACAACCTATGCGCCGCTATGATGATGCGAAGCTACCAAAGCTGGTGCAGCTTTCACCTGTAAAAATTATGGCAGATGAAAGTGTGTTTGATCATCATGATGCCGAACGAATAATAGCCGCCAATGCCTGCAGTTATGTGAATATAAAATTTGCTAAAAGCGGCGGCATACTTGAAGCTATAAAAATCAATGAAGTTTGTGAAGCTAATAATATTCCCTGCATGATGGGTGGGATGCTCGAGAGCCGCGTGGCATTAACCGCCTTTGCCCATTTTGCTACGGCGCTTGATAATGTAAAGTTTTATGATATGGATACCTGTTTGCTCGGGCATAAAACAGATCCGGTTGTTAGTGGCGTAACCTATAATAATTTTTGTGTGGAATTGCCGGATGGTATTGGCATTGGTGCAGATGTAGATGAAGCGTTTTTGAAAGGGTTGGAAAGAATAATAGTTTAATTAATAAGGGAAGATGATTTTATCTTCCCTTATTTAATATATCATATTATACAGCGGGTTCCTCCACCAAATCAAGTTCTACCCTTAAATTATCAATAATAAACTCCTGGCGTTGCTGCGTGTTCTTGCCCATGTAATATTCAAGTAACTGCTGAATGTGTTCGCCCTGTTCCAGTATCACCGGCTGCAGGCG
>JAEWBD010000181.1 GCA_023391315.1 Bacteroidota bacterium
GATAAGAATGTAATGCTTAAACTGCATTATGGCGATCTCACAGATTCAGCCAATCTTATTCGCATCATACAGGAAGTTCAGCCCGATGAAATTTATAACCTTGGCGCCATGAGCCATGTAAAAGTGAGCTTTGATACGCCTGAATATACAGCCAATACCGATGGCATCGGCACTTTAAGGATACTGGAGGCTGTAAGGTTATTGGGATTGATCAAAAAGACACGTATTTACCAGGCTTCCACTTCCGAGCTTTATGGCCTGGTGCAGGAAATACCGCAAAAAGAAACCACACCGTTTTATCCCCGCTCACCGTATGGAGTGGCCAAATTATATGCATACTGGATTACGGTAAACTACCGCGAATCTTATGATATGTATGCCTGCAATGGCATCTTATTCAACCATGAAAGCCCTTTGCGCGGGGAAACCTTTGTGAGCAGGAAAATTACACGCGGCGTGGCCAAAATAGTGCTCGGCATGCAGGATAAACTTTACATGGGAAACCTTGATGCCAGGCGCGACTGGGGGCATGCCAAAGATTATGTGGAAGCCATGTGGCGCATACTGCAGCAGGATGCACCCGATGACTATGTAATTGCCACAGGCATTACCACCGAAGTGCGTGAATTTATAAGAATGGCTTTTGCCGAGCTCGGCATTACCATTGAATTTAAAGGCAAGGGAGATAAAGAAAAAGGTTTTGTGGTTGCGTGCTCAAATCCGGATTATTTGCTGGAAACGGGCAGGGAAGTTGTTTGTATTGATCCTGCTTACTACAGGCCGGCTGAAGTTGAACTCTTAATTGGTGATCCTACCAAGGCAAAAACAAAACTGCAATGGGAACCCCAATATGACCTTATGGGTTTGGTGAAAGAAATGGTATGGTCTGATATCGAACTATTTAACAGGGAAAAATTGTTGAAAGATGCAGGCTATATGATAAAAAACCAGTTTGAATAATCTTCCATTAAGTTGAAAGCCGGGCTCAGGATTAAAACACGAAGCGTAAATAATTATATCCAAAGTGAAGCCAATGCTAATAACAATGCAGGAATCATAACCATCGCGCCGATTTTTAAAAACCGCCAGGCGTTTACCTCATGGCCTTCACGGCGTAGTGCTACAAGCCATAGGATAGTAGCAAGTGATCCTGTGACAGATAAGTTTGGGCCAAGATCAATACCAATCAAAACTGCATTTCTTATAATAACAGGTACAGGTGTCGTTTGTAATACGCTGCCCGCAATTAACCCGGCGGGAAGATTATTGGTAAAGTTAGAGGCAATGCCAATTCCTGCGCCACTTGTAACAGCAGCAAGGTTAGGCGATGTTGCCGCATACTGCGCCAATACATTACTGATGTGTTCTATTAAACCGGTTTTAATTAAAGCTTCCACAATTACAAACAAGCCTGCAACCAGCGGCAGAACACTCCATGAAATACCTTTAATTACATTTAACGGCGATTCACGCGCAATCAGCAAAACCACTAACGATGTTACAACGCCTATTACCAACGTTGGTAACCCTAACTGCATATGAAATGCAGACGCCAGCAACAAACCTATCGCTGCCGCACAAATACCACGTGCCGCAGCTTTTCCGCCCCTTGTTAAATGCGGAATTTCAATATTGGTGGCTATTGGTTGCTTCAAAAATTTTCGCTGCGATTTATATAGCATTAAATAAGTAATGCCAATTGAAACAACTGATGGCAAAATAAAATGCTCCAGCCAAACCAGCAATGGTGGCAAATGCCTTCCATAAATTACAAGGTTAGCAGGATTTGATATAGGCAATACAAACGAAGCTGCATTGGCAATAAAAGCACATATAAAAAGATAGGGCAATGGTTGTTTAACGTTTGCGGCTTTCATAGAAGCTGCTACTGCAGGCGTGAGAACAACGGCAGTGGCATCATTGGACAAAAAAACGGTAACAATAACACCCACCACGTAAATCATTATAAATAACCGCTTGGATGAACCGTTTGCATACTTTGTAGCCAGCGCTGCCAGCCATTCAAACAACTTTTCTTCCCTTGCTGTTTCAGCCAGCAACATCATGCCTGTAAGAAATAAATACACATCGGTGCCTTTTGCAATGCCGGTGAACGCTTCTGCGGGAGAAATAAGCTGGGTTATTAATAAGATGAAAGCGGCGCATACAACCCAAATGACCTCATTTAATTTAAACGGCCTTATAATTACAAAGGCTGTTGTTATTATGGCTATAATCCAGATTGCTGTGTTGGGATTCATGTTAATGAAGCCGCGAAATTATTGCTTAAACAATTCTGTACCGCATTTTACCATCGTTTGATTTTGGAGGGGCGCTGAAGGCTTTGAAACATTGTTGTTACAAACAAAACGTTTATATACCGGATGTTTAGAAACTTTTATCTTTCACGCAAAAATCGCAATATGAAAAAGCTTGTGTACATTTTATTACCCGTGATCGTAAGCTGTAATACTTCAACCGGCGTAATAAATATGAATGGCGCTTACACAATGGAAAAACAAAATTTTAAAGGCAATGATATTGATACGAATTCTGTTGAGAACAACCAGCTTAAAATTTATGCAGGCAATGTTATGATGTATACGCTTGTAAACCCATCGCAGGATGTTTCTGCATTTGCAGTAGGCAAATTTTCTGTTAATGGAGATAAGCTGATAGAAAATATTACATACAACGCTACAGAAAACCTGCAAAGCACTGACGTGTTTTCAGATACAGTGAATATTACTAAAACCGATACAGGCTATGTACAAACTATGTCGAAGGTAATGTCTGATAAAGGCGAAATAAAGATCACGGAAACCTACAGGTCAGCCGGTACAAACACACCTTCGTTGCTTGATGGAATCTGGAAACAGGTCTCTTCTTATGCCCTGCGCAGTAACGACACCATTAAACACAGTGATATTGAGTACAAGGCTTTTTATGCGGGTTATTTTTCGTATGGTGATTATTATACGGATTCCATATGTAAGCTTCCCCATAATTCAGCCGGTGCATTTAGAGTTAGCAAGAAGATGTATTGTTAACTTTAAAATTTATAAACATGAAAAGGAAGCTTACAGAAGGCCAGATAGTGGCCGCTATTAAGAAAC